>CACMXM010000016.1 GCA_902617645.1 uncultured Pelagibacteraceae bacterium
ACATTGAATTTGAGCTAGAACCTTTAACAATTAAACAAATTACAGAAATTATGAATGAAAAACGAGCGATATATAATTTAAATGTTGACCAGAGAACAAAAAAATTTGGTAAAGGAGAAAAACTTTTGAAATATGATTTTCAGAAACTGCCAGATTATATTAAAAACAACAAATCAAAATATGAAAGGTGGTTAGACTAATGAAGGGTTACTGGGTGTGTATATATGAAAAAATTGAGAATCCTGAAAAATTAAAAGAGTATGCCTCAAAAGCTAAACCGGCTGTTGAAAAGTTTTCTGGAAAATTTATTGTAAGAGGGGGAAAAAATAGAACTACGGAAGGTATTAATTCTCCACGTACTGTTGTTGTTGAATTCCCTGATTATAATACCGCTGTAGAATGCTTCGACTCGAAGGAATACCAAGAAGCTCATGAAATACTTAATGGGCATGTTGTAAGACATCACCAAATAGTTGAAGCAAGCTAATACTGGATAGGTTCGTCGTCTATAGATCTCCACAAATACCAAGTAGCAACTGAACAGTAAGGTGAAAATTTTTTATATAATTTATCTACAAAAATTTTTGGTGGTAAATATTTTTTTTTATAATTGTTAGATATCGCTCTTAAAAGACCTATATCTTGTAAAGGCCAGATGTTTTGTCTGTTAAAAGTGAAAAGCAAAATCATTTCAGCTGACCACCTGCCGATCTGTCTTAAAGTTGATAAATATACTATCGCATCTTCATCATTCATATTTTTAATTAAATTTGGATTAAAGCTTTTATTATAAAACTTACTTGCTAGTTCTTTAATACCTTTAACTTTTTGACGACTTAATCCACATTTTTTTAGCTGTTGAGAACTTAATTTATTTACTGTTTTTGGGTTTATTTTATTTTTACAAAGCTTTTTAAATTTTATAAATACAGAGTTTGCCGCAGCAACACTGATCTGTTGGCCTATAATGCTTTTACATAGAGAGAAGAAAACATCTCTTCTTGTAGTTAAAAATGTGTCGTCATACTTTTTTATTAGTGACTTCATAATCTTATCTTTCGATGATAAATAACTGATTGCTTTATTCCAGTATTTAGGTGGTTTAGTCATGTCTTGTGGTTGAAATTTGTTTTTTTAGTAAAATTTCTCTCCTAAATATAATTATTGAAGAAACAATAACCAGAGTTGCACCTACCAGAGTTTTTATTGTGGGTATCTCATCCCAAATAAGGTAACCGAAGATTATTGCAAAAACTAAGGCTAAATATTTTAACGGTGTAACTAATGATACCTCTGCAAATTTATAAGATTGGCTCAACCATAAATTTGCAACACCTCCAAAAATTCCTATGAATGATAAAAGTATTAAGTCTTTTAAATTTGGTATTAACCATCCATAAGGTATAGTGAATAAACCTGCTAATGTAATTGCTACAGAAAAATATAATGATATTAACCAAACTGGTTCGGTAGAAGATAATTGTCTGATTGAAATAGCAACATATGACATTCCTAAAACGAAAATAACTGGAAAGATGTAATAAAAATTTAAGGAACTTAAACCTGGTTCAGAAATAATAATAATTCCAACGAAACCAACAAAGACCGCTAACCATCTAAAATAACCAACTTTTTCACTTAAAAAAAAAATTGAAAAAATTGTTGTAAAAATTGGTGCAGCAAACGAAATACTTACAACGGTTGCCAATGGGAGGTTTCTCAATGCTGTAAAAATAGAGAGTAACGCCGCCAGTCCAAAAAAACATCTTGAGAAGTGTAACATTGGCCTTTTTGTATAGTAAAAATCTTTAAGCCTTTCTTTAGGGATCACAAAATAATAAAGAACCAAGCCAAAAAAACCTCTGAAAAAGATTACTTGGCCTAAAGGATAATTATCTGACCATTTTACAATAAGATCCATTACCGAAAATGCACATACAGACAAGAACATGTACAAAAAACCTAATTGATTTTTAGAAAGCATAAGATTAACTTTAGTTTAATAAACTTAATAATCAATGGAAATAGCAGTATTAGCTTGTGGATGTTTTTGGGGACCTGAAATAAAGTTCAGTAGATTAGACGGGGTTTTTAAAACTGAGGTGGGTTATTGCGGGGGTAACACGAGTAAAACAAGTTACCAAGAAGTTTGTGAAGGTGATACGAATCATGCTGAAGTTGTTAAATTAGACTTTGATCCAAAAATAATTTCATATGAAAAAATTTTAGATTACTTTTTTGAAATACATGATCCTACAACCTTAAATTCTCAAGGACCAGACTTTGGTACACAGTACAGAAGTGAAATTTTTTATCTTAATGACGAACAAAAAAATATTGCAAAAAAAATAACAGAAAAATATAACAAAAGATATTCCGGGAAAGTGGTTACTAAAATTTCACAAATAAAAAATTATTGTATAGCTGAGGAATATCATCAAAAATATCTGGAAAAAAGATAAAATGTCTTTAGTAGAAACTGCTTGGGTTGAAAATAATTTGAATAATATAAAATTAATTGATTGTTCTTGGCATCTTCCTAATGCTTCAAGAAATCCATATCAAGAATATTTAAATCAGCATTTACCAAATACATTGTTTTTTGATTTAGATAAAAATTCTGATCAGAATTCAGAATTACCACATATGTTACCGTCTCGTAAAAAGTGGGATGAAATTGTTTCAGGTTTAGGTATAAAAAATGAAGATAGAATTATTGTTTATGATAATTCTGATTTAATCAGCTCATGTAGATTATGGTACACTTTTATCTATTTTGGACATGACCCTAAGCTTGTAAGTGTTATGAATGGTGGCCTTGAAAAATGGCAATTAGAAAAAAGACAGATTACAAAAGAAGTAATAGTTTTTCCCAAATCGCATTACATATCAAAAGAAAAAAAAGATTTAGTCAAATCAAAGATGCAAATTGAACAAAATATTATTAGTCAGGAATTTAAAATTCTTGATGCAAGAAGTAAAGAAAGATTTGAAGGGAAAGAAAAAGAGCCAAGAGAAGGTTTAAGAAGTGGATCTATACCAAATTCTTTATGCTTGCCATTCAAGCAATTAATAAAAAAGGATAAAACATTTAAATCTAAAGAAGAATTGTTAGAAATTTTTAAATCAGTTTTAAAACATGATTTTTCATCAAAAATTGTGTTTTCATGCGGCTCTGGTGTTACAGCCTCAGTTTTAGCACTTGCATATTCCTTAATTGATAATAAGTATAATCCTGTCATTTATGATGGTTCGTGGTCAGAGTATGGCAAAATATAATTTATGAAAAATTCAAAAAAAGTTTTAATTGGTGTTGTAGTTTTTTTTATAATAATTGCGATTGTTGTAATTGGAAGAACAATGGTTGGAAACCATTTTAAAAAAAAATTCAGCAAAAGACCACCTCCTGGAATTATCGTCAAATTAGTTTCTGAAAAAGTTTTCTCAGAGAGAATCGAAAGTTTTGGAACTGCAATTTCAAAAAAAACAAAATCATATCGTATTCAAAAAAGTGACCTTATTTCAGAACTAAAATTAGATAATTATGTAGAGAAAGGATCTTTAATAGTGAAATTGAAGGATAAAGACATTATTGCACCATTTAGTGGTGTTCTAGGTTATAGAGGTATAACTGAGGATGTCCTAGGATCTGATAATTCTCTTATTATAACCTTAGATGATAGTTCAGTAATATATGCCGATTTAAAAATACCTGAATCATTTGCACCAGTTATTAAAAAAAATTTGCCTGTAGATGTAAAGTTTTCAGGATTAAAAAATAAACTTTTCTTAGGAAAAGTGGAAGGTTATTCAAGCAGAATCAGTGCAGATACGAGAAGTTTGCTAACGAGGATTAAAATAAATAACAAAGATTATGAGTTAATACCAGGGTCACTACTTGAAGTAAGCGTGAAATTTAATGAAAGAAATTCTCTATCAGTTCCTGACACAAGTGTGATGCTAGAGGGAGAAAGCTCTTTTGTATATAGAGTGCTTGATGATAATAGTTTAGAAAAAATTCAAATCCAAATTGGAAATAGGGATGAGGGATTTATAGAGGTAATTTCAGGATTAAATGAAGGAGATCTAATTGTTGCAGAAGGTCTAAAAAAAATAAATCCAAAAGGGAAAATTAAACCAATTAAAAAGTAAATGTTTATAACTGATTTAAGTATACGAAGACCGGTAGTCTCTTGGGTAATGTCTCTTATATTAGTTTTATTTGGCATATTTGTATTTTGGAAATTGCCTGTAAGAGAATTACCATCAGGTCTTCAGCCACCTGTTGTTCAGGTAAAAGTGGATTATAAATCCGCATCAGCACCAATAATTGATCAGGAGGTTACTCAGGTTTTAGAAGATGTAATTGGTGGAGCAGAAGGTATAAAAAATATTGACTCTGTTTCTGAAAATGGAAGAAGTACAATTAGTATTGAGTTTGATACAGAAATGGATTTAGACAATGCTGCAAATGATATAAGAGAAAGAGTGGCTAGGGTTGCAGATAATTTACCCACTGAGGCAGAGGCTCCACAAATATTAAAACAGGCTGCCGGTTTTACGACAACTATGTGGATAGCGCTTTCTTCTCCCTCATGGAGTGATTTGGAATTGGGAGATTACGCAGAGAGATATTTAGTTGATAGATTTTCAAGTATTAAAAATGTCGGAAGAATTTTAGTAGGAGGTCTAAGGGAATTAAGTGTCAGGATTTGGATAGACCCAATAAAATTAGCTGCTAATGATTTAACCATTCAAGAATTAGAAAATGCACTCAGAAGCGAAAATGTTAGTCTTCCAGCTGGAACTTTAGAAGCAACCAATGTTGATCTTACTCTAAATCTAGACAAATCTTATACAACTATCGACCAACTAAAAGGCTTGCCCTTAAAAAAGAACAAAGACAACATAGTAAAATTGTCTGATGTTGCTGAGGTTGAATTTGGCCCTGTTTCAGAAAAAACATTATTTAAGGCACAAAGAAAAGATAATCTTAACTTAAAAACAGTAGGTATAGGTATTTACGCTAGAAGTGGGGCATCAACTGTCGAACTGTCAAAAGATATCAAAAAAAAGCTAAAAGAAGTTAGAAAGTCTTTGCCGGATGGATTAAATATAGAAGTTGCATTTAATAGAGCAAACTATGTCGGAGCAGCAATTAATGAAGTATACAAAACTCTTTTCATAGCTTTTATATTAGTAGTAGTTATTATTTATTTGTTTCTTGGAAATTTAAAAGCAGTTATAGTTCCAGCAGTTGCACTTCCCGTTAGTCTAATTGCATCTTTTTTGGGAATTTATATTTTTGATCTATCAATAAATATATTTGTTTTATTGTCTTTTATTTTAGCTATTGGAATAATTACAGATGACTCGGTCATTATGACAGACGCAATTTATAGAAGAATTGAAAATGGTGAAAATCCCCTTGTAGCAGCTTATAAAGGATCAAAGCAAATTACTTTTGCAATTATTGCTACTACTTTGATATTAGTTGCAGTGTTTTTACCACTGATCTTCATAAAGGGAATTTCTGGAACCTTATTCAGAGAAACTGCGATTGCATTATCTTTTTCTGTAGTTATTTCATCATTTGTTGCACTAACCTTATCTCCAATGCTTGGAAGTAGATTTTTAACACTAAAAACTAAGCAAAATAAAATTATAAGTAAATTTAATAATTTTTTTAAATCATTTCTAAAATTTTATAAAGAAAGTCTTAATTATTTTCTCGAAAAACAAAGGTTAATAATTTCATTTATGATTTTAGTGATTATTTCTTCAGTCTTATTATTTAATTTTTCAAAAAAAGAACTGCTTCCTCTTGAAGATAGAGGGGCATATTTAGTAATCGGAATGACTGACGAAGGAAGCTCATTTGAGTACACTCAAGAAAGAGCGCAAGAAATAGAATCTAAATTAATTCCTCTATTGCAGGAAGAAAATAGCCCGTATAGAAGATTTATAATGCGAGTTCCAGGTTTTGGCAGATCAAGTAATTCGTTTAATACTTTTATAATTATAGCTTTACTTAATCATTGGGATGATAGAAGCAAAAATACACAATCAGTTATGAGAGAAGCTATAGGAAAAATAGTAACTAATCCACAAGCGATTGCTTTTCCTATTTCACCACAATCAATAAGAGTTTCAAATTATAATAAACCAGTTCAAATGGTAATTTTAGGATCATCTTATGAGGAGCTTGAACAAATTCAGAATAACTTAATATCTGAATTAAGAAAAAATAAAAACTTGTCAAGAATTGAGTCAGATTATTCTAAAAATAAACCAGAGGTAAAATTAATTATCAACAAAAATAAAGCAAAAGATTTAGGGGTATCAACAGACCAAATAGGCAAGACTTTGGAAACTCTTTATGGCGGAAAAACTGTTACAACATTTAATAAACTTGGAAAAGAATATCCAATTATAGTACAAAAATATTTGTCAGATAGAAGGAGTAAAGAAAGTTTAGCTAAAATTTTTGTAAGATCTGAAAATAACTCAAAACTTATATCACTGGCAAATTTAGTTGATTTTAAGGAAGAAGGATCAGCCAAAATTCTTTCAAGATATAATAGACAAAGAGCAGTAACTATATCTGCTAATATTAACGAAGGATATTCATTAAGTGAAGCAATAAGATATTTAGAAAAAACTATGGAAAATGTTTCACCCCAGAATCAGATTTCCTGGAAGGGAAAATCTGAAGAGTTAAAAGAAACCTCAAATGAATTATTTATAATATTTGCTTTAGCATTAATAACTGCTTATTTAGTTATGGCAGCTACTTTTAACTCATTTATTCATCCATTTATAATAATAATGACTGTCCCGCTAGCTGTGTTTGGTGGATTAGTTTTCATTCTTTTTTTAAATAGTTCAGTCAATATTTTTTCACAAATTGCTCTTGTTATTCTCATTGGTATATCTACAAAAAATAGTATCTTAATTGTAGATTTTGCAAATCAACTTAGAGCATCTGGAAAAAATATTCATAATGCAATAAAGGAAGCGTGCGATATGAGATTCAGACCTATTATAATGACATCTCTTAGTACAATGATAGCAATGGTTCCTTTAGTAATTGGAAATATTGGACCTGGGGCCGGTGAAGGCTCTAGACTTGCTGTTGGGTCTACTATTTTAGGAGGCATGATTATATCAACATTTTTTACACTGTATATAACTCCAACCATGTACTTGATGTTAGCAAAGAATACTAAAAGAATTGATGCTATTGATATTGAATTAAAGAAGCGACTTAATTAAAAAATAATATATTTTCTTGTTTTGAGAGAATTTTTGCAGCTTAATAATTGTGATTTATATTTTTTAGACTGTGTTTGTACCTTCTTGGCTAAAGATATAACTTTTGAATTTTTTTTATAGTTTTTATAGTTTCCCCAACCCTCATGATAGGCAATATACTGTCTAAATGCATCTTTTTTTGAAATTTTTAATATTTTTTCTGTTTTATTGGTGTACCACCCTATAAAATCTACACTATCTTTGAATCTAGTCCTTGTTGCCAAAGGATTGTTTGTTTCTTGCTTATATTGTTTCCATGTTCCTTTAACTGCTTGAGAATATCCAAAGGAAGAGGATGGTCTTTTATAAGGAATAACTTTGAAAATTTTATTTCTTTTTGGTTTTGCAAGCCAGTCAAAATCGGACTCCATTTTGATAATGGCAAGCTGCAAATATATTGGTGTTCCCCATTTTTTTTCAGTATTTTTCGCATGCTTGTACCAAAGATATCTTTCAGAAAATATGGAACAACCGTCTGCAGTATTTTTAGGAATAGATGAGCAAGAAAAAAGAAAAAAACAGAGTAGTAAAATTAAAATATTATTTTCTATTTTCATTTTTTCTCCAATTCCATGGTTTTTCGAATGTACCCTGCCATAAACCTAATTTATCTCTTGCTGCCTCTTTTTCTTGTAAAATATATTTTTTTGAGTACTTGACATAAGCTAAGGCATGTCCGTTTCTAACAAGCCAAGAATTAATATTTAATTTATTCTTATAGCAAGTTGCAAGCTTCCTTTTGTATCTATCTACATTTTCTATTTTACATAATATTAATGCATTTTTTAATAATTTTTTAAGTTTTTTCGTAGAGATTTTACCGCATGGGTATTTTTTATGAAAAGATAAAAATTGAATGCTTAGAAAAATTTTTTTACATGATTGATTTGTCTCAGGTGCGTCAATACCAGATAATCTAATTTTATTGTTTTTGATTTTAATAGTATCGCCATCAATCACTGATGCTTTTCCCTCTATCACTTCAGCATAGGCATTACCTGAGATAAAAAATAATAAAAGTAAAAAGGCTTTAATTTCTTTTTTTAACATAAGAAAAACATATAAATAATATTAATGATATTAATACACCCAATATATTTCCATATAAATCTGAAATTTGAAAAGTCCTATTTGGTATTAGCATGTGAAGTATTTCAAATAGAAAGGATATTAAAAAAAAATAAATGAGAATAATTTTCTTTTTTTTTTCAAAAAAGAGCAAAAATCCAAAAAATGAAAGAACCAAAAAAGCATAAACATGATTTGATGAAAAATTTAATAATGTGAAATTAAAATCATTCGTTAATTGTGGCTGTTTATTTAAGTCTTGATATATTATAAATCCTAATATACTCCCTGGGTATAAGTAGAAAATTGCAAATAGCGTATTTATTAAATAAAATAATAATTTAAACATGATACAATTTTCTTATATTTAAATTTTTTATATGAGTCATTTATTTTTAGTAAGACACGGACAAAGTGAATGGAATTTGCAAAAGAAATTCACTGGGTGGGTAGATGTTGATTTAACGCCACATGGAAAATTAGAAGCTTGTAAGGCAGGAGAGGCAATAAAATCGACAAATGTTAAAATTGACTTATTTTTTAGTTCTTACCAATTAAGAGCAATAAATACCTTAAAGCTAATTAAGAATACAATAAGAAATAATTCTGAATTCACAAAAGCCTGGGAGCTTAACGAAAGACACTATGGATCACTTACAGGTTTGAATAAAGAGGAAATGAAAAATAAACTTGGAGAAAAAAAAATACATAATTTTAGACGCTCATGGGATATTAGGCCTGACCCTTTAAACCAAAATAGTCCTTACCATCCAATTAATATAGATATTTATAAAAATATCCCAAAAGAAAATATTCCAGATACAGAGTCTCTTAAAGATACTTATAATAGAGTAGTTAACTATTTTACTAAAAAAATTAATATTGAAATAAAGAATGAAAAAAATATTCTTATATCAGCACATGGAAATTCAGTAAGAGCGCTTTGTAAGTTTTTATTCAAATTAGACAAAAAACAAATTCCTAAACTTGAAATACCTACGGGAAATCCCCTTCATATTGAATTGGATCAAAAATTAAAGATTATAAAGTGCAGGTATCTTGATCAAGATAGAGCCCAGGATTTATTGGTTTTTTAATATTTTATTATAAATCGTCAAATCTGTTGTATGTAAAAATTCAAGATTACTCTCGTAACCAAAAAGTTGAGACTTCTTTATTTGATTGCTCCATATTTCATTCATCGAAAATTTTTTTTTTGTAAGTTTAGAAAAAACGTTTTTATTTATTATTTGGCATCCAGTATATATAAATTTTTTATTGTTATCTTTTGTAAGTTTGTCATTGTCCAAACTAAAATCACCCTGTAACCTTTTATCAAAACTTAAATCTTTATTAACAACTAGTAAAATATTATTAATTTTTTTCTTATAATAAAAATTGATCATTTCTAATATATATTTATTGTAGTTCTCATTCCATATTGTGTCTGGATTAAAAACTAAAAAATTTTCCTCAGCAGAATCCTTTATCATATTAAAAATACCACCTCCTGTGTCAAGAATTTCATTACCGTCCTCTATTAACTCAATATCTATATTTGTATTCACTTGATTTACAAATTTTTTTATCTCATCTGAGAGGTAAAAAATATTAATTTTAATTTTTTTTATTTTGAGTTGTTCAATTAATTTAATTGTTTTTTCTAATAGTGTGGACTCTCCAATTTTCAACAAAGGTTTAGGTAATGTTTTGGTTAAGGGTAGCAACCTTTTCCCATAACCTGCACATAATATGAGTGCTGTATCAATTTGCATAATTTTTTCTAAGTTTAACTGAAAAGTGTTTATTTAAAAAAAATTTAAGATCTTTAAAGATTGGCTTATTTTCAATACGGTTTTCTATTAATTTCCATGCATATGGGATTAATTTTAAATATTGGTTTTTTTGGTCTCTAAGAGAAAGTCTTGTAAAAATTCCTATGATTTTTAAATTTCTTAGCACAGATAAAATATAAAAGTCATTTTCAAATTCTATTTTATTAATTTTGTTTTTATTAATATCAATATAGTAACTTAGAAGTTTTGCTTTAAGTTTTCTGCTAGTTTGAAATCTTACATCATCTATTAAAGAAGCCAAATCATAAGCTTTATTGCCAATAACTGCATCTTGCGAATCTAGAATACCATATGAGTTTTTGCATGGAGTTATATTGGATATATGAAAATCTCTATGTACAAAAGTATCATTTTTTAAAATTATTTTTTTAATTAAAGATTTAATTATTTTTTTCAGCTGTAAATTTATTTTTTTAATATCTTTCTTATTTTTATTAGCAACTACATACCAATCACAAAAAAGTTTTGCCTCATCAAAAATCTTCGCATTTGTATATACTGGGACTTTATAGTAATCACCCATAAAATTTTTTATCTTATTTGTTTTAATCTTCTGAATTTTGAGTAATGATAATATTATTTCTTTGTAAATTTTTAAATTTTTATCATTATTTTTTTTTGAAAAAATCTCAAAAATTGTTTTTTTACCTAAATCCTCTATTTCAATAAAATTTTTTTTATAGTTTTGGTGATAAAGTTTTGGGGCAATAATTTTATTTCTAATTAAATTTTTATTAATGGCGTCATAATTCAAAAGATTTTTTTTCTTTTCCTTTTTACAATAAACAATAATAGAACTTTTTTTGCCTTTTGATTTTCTTAAAAATGTTCTAAATGAAGCATCTCCCTTAATCTGTACATATTTATTTTGTCCGAGGTTTTCATTAATTTCTAAATCAAATATTATTTTTTTTATTTTTATAAATCTTTTATTAGTATTTTTATTAAAGGTAAAAAAAAGTTCATATCTATTCTTAGGCTTGGATATAATTTTTTCGGGCCATTCGACTAAAGTGAGTTTGCTTTTGTAGTCATTAAATAAACCAGTATTTTGAAGATCTTTTGCTTTTTCTATTCTGAAGAGATCAAAATGATTTATAATCAAATTTTTTATTTGATACTCATTCATAATATTGAAGGTTGGACTAGTAACCTCGCTTAAGGAATTTTTCGATCTTAATTGTAGGTAGTTTATAAGGTATCTTACAAATGTAGTTTTCCCAGCTCCAATCTCTCCGTGAAGAAAGACAATATCTCCTTTATTAAGAAATGTTGAAAAAATTTTAGCTAAAGAGGCTGTTTTGTTTTCTTTAGATATATCAATCTTGCTACTGTTAGTAGCGATACGCATCTGGTTTGTATGGACCTTCTGGTTTTACACTTATGTAATCTGCTTGATCTTTAGATAAAGGAGTTAGTTTCGCTCCAACTTTTTCTAGGTGTAATCTAGCAACTTTTTCATCAAGATGTTTTGGTAAAACATAGACCTTCTTTTCGTATTTTTCTGAATTGTTCCATAATTCTATTTGTGCTGTAACTTGATTTGTAAAAGATGCACTCATTACAAAACTTGGATGGCCAGTTGCGCATCCTAGATTTACCAATCTACCCTCTGCTAATAGAATTAATCTTTTGTTATCCGGAAAAGTAATTTCATGAACTTGTGGTTTAATCTCATCCCATTTATAATTTTTTAAAGCCTCAACTTGTATTTCATTATCAAAGTGCCCAATATTACACAAAATTGATCTATCTTTCATAGCTCTCATGTGATCAGCGGTAACTATATCTTTATTACCAGTAGCTGTAACAACAATATCAGCTTGGCCTATCATTTCATCCATAAGAACAACTTCGTATCCTTCCATGGCAGCTTGTAATGCACAAATTGGGTCTGTCTCTGTTATCATTACTCTTGCACCACTTTGTCTTAAAGATGCTGCACTTCCTTTGCCAACATCACCAAAGCCTGCGACGATCGCAACTTTTCCTGACATCATCACATCTGTAGCTCTCTTGATACCATCTACTAAACTTTCTCTACATCCATATAAGTTATCAAATTTTGATTTTGTAACTGAGTCATTCACATTTATTGCTGGCACCATCAAAGTTCCTTGCTCTTCCATTTTTTTGAGAGCTAATACTCCTGTCGTTGTCTCTTCACTTAACCCCTTTATATCCTTTAATAATTCTTTATAGTCTTTATGCATTAGAGCAGTAAGATCTCCACCATCATCTAATATCATGTTAGGTTTCCAATCTTTTTTGCCTTCAATAGTTTGTTTTACACACCACCAATACTCTTCTTCTGTTTCACCTTTCCAAGCAAACACTGGAATACCAGCTTTTGCAATAGCTGCTGCTGCATGATCTTGTGTGGAGAATATATTACATGAAGACCATCTTACCTCGGCTCCAAGATCTACTAATGTTTCAATTAAAACTGCAGTTTGAATAGTCATGTGAAGACAACCAAGAATTTTGGCGCCTTTTAATGGAGATTTACCCTTATACTCTTTTCTCAATGCCATTAAACCTGGCATCTCAGTTTCAGCTAAAGAAATCTCTTTTCTTCCAAATTCAGCTTGGGATATGTCTTTTACTTTATAATCTGGCATAAGAGCGATTTTGTAACAGTATAATTTTAAATAATCAACTTTTCATTACGCTGAGGGGAAAATAATTTCAATTTTTGCACCCTTTCCCCTATTATTGTTACTAGCGCTAATTGTACCACCATGAAGATCAATCAAATTTTTCACTATATTTAATCCAAGACCTGAATGTTCTCCAAATTTTCCGGGTCTATTACTGTAAAATCTCTTAAATATTTTTTTTGTATCATTTTCCTTAAAACCAGATCCTTCATCTAACACATCAAGCATTACTAAATTATTTTTTTTTGAGAGCTTTACTATGATTTTTTTATTATCTTCACTAAATGAAATAGAATTTTCAAGTAAATTTGCTAAAATTTGTTCAATTCTATTTTCAATTCCCATAATCTCAATCTTGTTTCCATTCTGATTTGAATTTAAAGAAATTTTTATTCCTCTTTTGTTCATATATATACTATTAAAATCATCAACTACTGAGGTAACAATTGGTCTTAGATCAATTTTTTTCATCTGCTCTTTCGTAATTGCAACTTCGTCTTTAAGCATTTGAGAATAATCAGTTATAAGTCTTTCTATGCGTTCAACATCGTGACTTAAGATTTTAACAAGTTTATCTCTTTGGTTTTTATCATCTGTTTCTGAAATAATCTCAGAAGCACTTTTAAGGGATGCAAGTGGATTTCGGATTTCATGAACAAGATCAGTAGAAAAATTTTCAGCACTATCAGCTCGTTTTTGAAGCTCATGTGTCATATCATCTAATGAACTTGATAATACACCGAGCTCATCACCTCTTTTTTTTAAATTTTGTATATTTGTTTTTTTTTCACTTTTATCTTTAATAATTTTTGTATAATCGACAAGATTTTTAATTGGTTTTAAAAAATATCTATTTAATACAAAAGAAAAAACAAAAATAACTAATGTTACTAATATAGCTGTTCTAATAACAAAATTTTTTCTTTCATCTATGGCTGTTTTAATGTCGTTAGCACGTTCAGCTACTAAAATATAACCAACATTATCATCACCAATTATAAAATTTTTTAGAGTATTCAATATAAACTGATCATAATATTCTTCTGTATAGGTGAATGGTTTTCCATATTCTTTTGAGTTAAAATACTCTCTAGCAATATCACTTAAATTTTTCTGATCATTTTTTTTATTACTGCTTGATGCTTTTTCAATATCTATATTTGTATTATCAAATTCTATTTGATCAGTTCTTTGTGAAAAAGATCGTGGATCCAAGTCTAATGTATCGGTATCTGCAATAACGTTATATTCTGTATCTAGAAAAATTACTCTGTCTAAACTTTGAAATAAAAATCCAGTTGAAAATAAAAATCTTCTTAAATCTTCTTTATTAAAATTTATTTTTAATCTTTTAATGTGATCGGTTGTATTATTAATTACAGCTATATGATTTGAAGTTTTTTTGTAAATTAAATTTGGTTTTGAAAAATTTAAATAAACTATTGTCAAGATTCCAATAACTATAAAAACAATAAGATTTATAAATAAAAATTTTTTTAAAATTGAGAAATTCTTTAATATAGAACCCATTAATTAACTTACATTCCATCTATAACCACTTCCGTACCTTGTTTCAATAGCAGTGAAGTTTTGGTCAACTTTTTTAAATTTTTTTCTAATCCTTTTAACATGACTGTCAATTGTTCTGTCTTCAATATCAGTGTCTTCTCTATAGGCAATGTCCATTAATTGGGATCTCTCTTTTATTATTCCAGGTCTTTTTGCAAGTTCCTGCACTATTAAAAATTCTGTAGTTGTAAGTTTATCTGGTAATTGCTTTCCATCCCATTCACATTCTAGTTGTGAAGGATCAAGTTTTAATTTGCCATGTGAAATTATATTTTTCGTTTCTTCAATAGGATTTAGATTTTTCTTCCTTAATTGAACCCTTATTCTTTCAATTAATACTTTAATAGAAAAACCTCCAGACTTTTTTACAAAATCATCAGCACCTAATTTAAGTCCTAATAATTCATCAATTTCGTCATCTTTCGAGGTTAGGAAAATTACAGGTAAGGTTGTTTTTTTTCTGAGTTTTTTTAATAATTCTTCACCATCCATTTTCGGCATCTTTATATCAATAATTGCTAAATCTGGTGGCTGTCTCGTTAGACCAATCAAAGCACTTTCACCATCCAAATAAGTTTGAACCTTAAAACCCTCTTTTTCTAAAGCAATACTAATACTAGTTAAAATATTTCTGTCATCATCGATTAATGCAATAGTTTGTTTCATAAATATGTATCTACTTATACAAATACTAAATTGTTCTTATTTGGGCAAGATTACCAAAAAACTAATGTAGTAACCCCCAATTTTCTCCACTATTAACATCTACTGTGAGAGGCGTTGAGAATGAATGAAGATCACTATCCTTTACACTTGTCATTTCTTGTCTTATCAAATTTGTGAATTTTTTTTCACTTTCCTTTGGAACTTCAAATATTAGTTCATCATGAATTTGAAGTAACATTTTACATTTTTTTTCTTTAGCCTCCTCAATTCTTTTTGAAATTCTTATCATCGCTAATCTCATAATTTCGGCAGCAGATCCCTGGATTGGCGCATTAATAGCTGCTCTTTCTTGAAAATTTCTTATATTAAAATTTTTATCGTTAATTCCAGTTATATGACTTCTTCTACCAAAAATATTATTAACATATCCACTCTTCCTACAAAATTTTATAGTTTCGTTCATATAATCTTTAATTTCTGGAAATTTTTTAAAGTATGAATTTAAAAATTCTGCAGCTTCATTATTTGATACCATAATTTGTTTTGCTAAGCCGTATTGAGAAATTCCATAAATAATTCCAAAATTAATCGCTTTTGCTTTTCTTCTCATGTCTGAATTAATTTCGCTTATTTTAACGTTAAATACTTGGCTGGCTGTAAGTGAATGAATATCTTGTTGATTATTAAAAGCTTTTTTCAATTCTTTTACATCTGCTAAATCTGCCAAAATTCTCATCTCGATTTGGTTATAATCTGCTGATATTAAAATATTTCCTTTTTCAGAAACAAAAGATTTTCTTATATCCTTCCCATCTTCAGTCTTGATAGGTATATTTTGTAAATTTGGATCACTTGAAGCTAATCTGCCTGTTGTTGTTGCAGCCAATAAAAAAGATGTATGAACTCTTTTTGTTTTAGGATTAATATGCTCTTGCAAAGAGTCTGAGTAAGTATTTTTAAGTTTAGAAATTTGTCTCCACTCTAATATAAGTTTTGGAAATTCATTCCCCTTGAAAGCTAAATCCTCTAAAACTGATGCACTAGTTGCATAACTACCTTTTTTTGTCTTTTTGAGAGAAGCTATCTTTAAATCTTCATACATAATTTCACCGAGTTGCTTTGTTGAAGCAATATTAAATTTTTTCTTGGAAATTTTGTAAATTTTATCTTCAATTGAAGAGATTTTTTTTTCAAATTTTTTCGACAGAATATTTAAAAATTTATCATCTACTTTTACTCCTTGGATCTCCATATTGGCCAATATTTTAATTAAAGGCTTTTCAAATAATTCATAAATATTTTCAATTTTTTCCCTAATTAAATTTTTCTTTAATAATTTATACAATCTAAAAGTTACATCAGCGTCTTCAGCTGCATATTCAGTAGCTTTTTTTATTTCAACTTGATCAAAAGTAAGTTGTTTTTTACCTGATCCAACTAAATCTTTATAGGATATTGTTTTATGTCCTAAGTGAAGCTCTGAAAGTGTATCCATATTATGTCTGTTCTTACCTGCATCAAGCACGTATGACATAAGCATAGTATCTTCCATTGAGTTTATTATTATTCCTCGATGATAAAAAATTATATAGTCGAATTTTATATTTTGCCCTATTTTTTTGATTGATTTATCCTCTAAGATCGGTTTTATTTTTTGGATTACCTTATTAACATCTAGCACATCTTTGCCGTTATACTTTAAAGGTATGTAGCAAGCTTTTCCAATATCAGTAGATAAAGATATTCCTACTAATTCAGCTAAATGCGGATCAAGAGAAGTTGTCTCGGTATCTATACATAATTCTCCCTTCTCCTCAGCATCTTTTATCCAATTGTCAATATCTTCTAATTTATTGAGTAATTTATATTTTGTTCGATCGACACTTGATATCATTTTTCCTTCTAAAGATGGTGTACCTTTTTCTTTTAATTTAGGTTCCCCATACTGTGATATGACGCTACTTAAGAGCCTATTAAACTCCATTTCTCTTAAAAATTCATATAGTTTATCTTTATCAATATCTTTTATTACAAAATCATCTAATTTCATTTTAATAGGTACATCTTTTTTTAAAGTTACCAATTTTTTACTTATAAGAGCTTTATCTTTATTTTCTAAAATAGTTTCTCTTCTCTTGTTCTGTTTAATTTCATGAGCTTTTGATAAAAGTTTCTCCAAATTTCCATATTTATTAATTAACTCAGCAGCAGTTTTAACGCCGATACCTGGTACTCCAGGAACGTTGTCACTGGTATCGCCTGCTAATGATTGTACATCAATGACTTTTTCAGATTTAACACCAAATTTTTTTATAACATCTTCTTCTCCTAAAAATTTATTTTTCATAGGATCATAAATTCTTACATTCTTATTGAATAACTGCATTAAATCTTTATCAGATGATACAATTGTAACCTTGGCCCCAATTTTTAAGATTTGTTCTGTATAAGTTGCAATTAAATCATCTGCTTCATAATTAATTAGTTCTACTGATGGTAAATTGAATGCCATTACTGATTTTCTTATAAAATCAAATTGAGGAATTAAATCATCAGGAGCATCAGATCTATTTGCTTTATAATCTTTATAGATTTCATTCCTAAAATTTTTTCTTGCAGAGTCAAATATTACTGCAAAGTGAGTTGGTTTTTGTAAATTTTCTTTAGATTTTGAATCCTCAAGTAACTTAAATAACATATTACAAAAACCGTTTACTGCCCCTGTTGGCATTCCATCACTTTTCCTGCTTAGAGGCGGCAAAGCATAATATGCTCTAAAGATATATCCCGAGCCATCTATTAAATAAAAATGATCACTTTTTTTAATTTTGGTCATTTATTAATGTTAACTTAATTTATACGAATGTTATAAATGAATAAATCATTATGAAAAAAAAAGATGTATTGACCGTCAAAAATTTAAGTAAAATTTACTCTAAAAACAATTCTGAACCGGTTAATGCATTAAACAATTTAAACTTAGACGTGAAACAAGGTGAAATTTTTGGATTATTGGGCCCTAATGGAGCTGGTAAATCAACTTTCATAAATATATTGGGTGGAACAGTAATTAAGTCAAAAGGTAACGTAAATGTGTGGGGTTATGACTTAGATAAGGATCCAAGACAGGTAAGAGCTTCATTAGGTATAGTGCCTCAAGAGGTAAATCTAGATCCTTTTTTTAATCCAAGAAGACTTTTAGAGTTACATGCAGGAATGTATGGCATCAAAAAAAAAGATCGTATAACTGATGAAATTTTAAAATTAGTTTCTCTTGAAAATAATGCAGATAGCTACGCCAGAAGTCTCTCTGGGGGAATGAAAAGAAGACTATTAATAGCAAAAGCCCTTGTTCACAAACCGCCGATTTTG
>CACMXM010000017.1 GCA_902617645.1 uncultured Pelagibacteraceae bacterium
TCAACAGCTTTTGGAACAGCATTTTTTGGAATATTGATCGACCGTGGTTTTTCTATTGAGAAAATTGCGGTAATATCAAGCATTTATATATCAATATCTTTGATCATGCTTTTTATTATCAGATCTAAACTTAATCCTGTTAAGGTATAAAAATACCTTGATTTTATTTATAAGCAGGTATAAATACCCCGCATGGCAAGAGTAACAGTAGAAGATTGTGTAGATAAAGTAGAAAGTCCTTACGAATTAGTTTTAGTAGCAAAAGAAAGAACTACACAGTTAAACTCAGGTGTCGAGCCAACAGTCAGCATTGATAATGATAAGAATACAGTAATTTCCTTAAGGGAGATTGCAAACGAGAATGTAAAAGTCTCAGATTTAATTGATAGTGGTGTTTACAAACTAAGAAAACATGTGGAACAAGTTGACGACACATTAGCAGAAGATGAAGAAGTAGGTGATGATTTTGAAAATTTATATAAGGGTGAAATATCTAAAAGTGGAGCACCAATATTACCATCAAAAAGAGCTAGAAAGATCCCAGAAAAAACACAAGTTTTTTCAAAGGAAGATATTGCTCAAAGTGCTCCAACGCAACCTACTGAACAAGCTGAGCCTTCTGGAGAAACAGAAGATGCATCTGTTGAAGATTTAAAAGACCAAGAGATTAAAGAGCCAAGCGAAGAAGCAAATCAAGACTAATTGCAAAACTCCTCAATAATTTTCTTTCTATGTTCATCTAAATCTGGGATATCTCCTCTTTTTGTTTCGTCTTTATAAGAGGACATTTTTATTGGATTACCTGCTGTTTTAAAATCACCAACGACTTTGTGAAAAGTATCAACTATCATATTTCTTGATTTTATTTGCGGATTTTCTACAGCCTCTTTTATATTGAAAATAGGACCACATGGAATTTTTTGTTTCTCCATTTTTTGTATCCAATCCTTAGTATTTAAAGATTTGAGTTTTTCCTCCATAATTGATTTAAGATCATTCATATTTTCACAACGTAAAGAATTACTTTTAAATTTTTCATTCTGGGGTAAATCATTTAATTCAAGAACATTACATAATTTTTCAAAAAGTTTATCATTTCCTGCAGCAATTATTATGTAGCTATCTTTTGTTTTAAAAGCCTCAAATGGTGCAATAGAGGGGTGTCTTGATCCCATTGGTTTTGGTATTTCATTTTTTGATAAATAACGTGCAATTGCATTTTCTAAAATCGCAATTTGACAATCGAGCATTGAAACATCGATAAACATTCCTTTGCCTGTTTTTTCTCTATCATAAAGAGCAGCATTTATTCCAATCGTTGTGAATAATGCAGCTGTAATATCGCCAATTGACGTTCCAACCCTAGTAGGTTCAGAATTGGGATGTCCGGTAACACTCATTAAACCCCCCATTCCCTGTACAACCATATCGTAAGCTGGTAATTCTTTTAATGGTCCAGTTTGACCAAATCCAGATGCAGAAGCGTAAATTAATTTTGGAAATTTTTTACACATATCTTTCCAGCCAAAACCCCATTTCTCTAATGTTCCTGGCTTAAAATTTTCAACAAGAATATCTGCTTTACTTAATATTTTTAAAAATATTTCTTTATCTTCTTCATCTTTTAAGTTTAACGCAATACTTTCTTTTCCTCTGTTTAATGACATGAAATAGGCTGAATTATCTTTGATAAAAGGACCAAATTTTCGAGAGTCATCACCTATACCTGGTGCTTCTACTTTTATTACTCTTGCACCCATGTCTGAGAGCATCATTGTACAATAAGGTCCCACTAATACTCTTGTTAAATCAACAACCAGTAAGTTTTTTAAAGGTCCATCCATAAATTAATAACGTTATATATGAGTTAATAGCGAACTTGACTCTTAATCATATCTTATCTTTAATACACTTTTTTTAATAACTAAAGAAGGGGAAAAAATGTTTAAAAAAATATCTTTATTTTTAACTTCATTAGTATTTATCCTAACAACAATTGGATCGGCTTATGCTGTTACTCTAAAGGCGAGTCATCAATGGCCAGGTACACCTAGAGCTGATGGTTCTTATGATCCAAGACATGAAATGGTACAGATAATTGCTGATGAAATGAAAAAAGCAAATGTAGGAGTCGATATCAGAATTTATCCTGCAAAATCGCTTTATAAACCAAAAGAACAGTGGAAACCAATGACAACAGGTCAATTGGATATTTCTGCTTTTCCATTAGCTTATGCATCTAAGTTTCATCCAGAATTTGATGCAACATTAATGCCAGGAACAGTTAAAAATCACGATCATGCATTGAGATTTAATAAAGGTCCAATGATGACTGAGATTAAAAAAATTATTAATGACGCTGGTGTAGTTGTATTATCTGATGCTTGGTTAGGCGGAGGTTTTGCATCTAAAACAAAATGCATTAAAAATCCTAGTGATGCTAAAGGGCAAGTTATGAGAGCAGCTGGTAAAGCATTTAACCAAATGTTAGAGGCAGCTGGCGCTGGTATACAAAGTATGCCATCATCTGAAATTTATACTGGTCTTCAAACTGGAGTACTTACTGGTGCAAATACTAGTTCAGGAAGTTTTGTAAGTTATAAGATTTATGAACAAGTAACTTGTGCAACTCCTCCAGGTAAGTTTGGATTATGGTTTATGTACGAGCCAATTTTAATGTCAAAAATGAGTTTCGATAAATTAAACTCTAAACAACAAAATGCTTTAATGAAAGCTGGAAAAGTTGCAGAAAAATATATGACTGCTCAAGTCGAAAATTTAGATAAAAAATTTGAAGACGCTTACAAAGCAGCAGGTGTAAAATTAGTATATATGAATGCAAAAGATCATGCAGCTTGGGTTGAGATTGCTAAGAAATCTTCTCACAAAGCATTTGCTGAAAAAGTTCCAGGTGGCGATAAGCTAATGGAAATGGCTTTATCAGTTAAATAAAAAAATATATAAAGAAGAACCCCTATTTAATTTCAAATAGGGGTTTTTTTTATGAAAAAAAAGTATTTAAAGTTTTGTAATCTTGTTGCCCAGGCTTGCGGGGCTTTTGCTGTTTTAGCATTATTATTATCAATCTTAGTTATTGTAGAATTGGTATTCGAAAGATATTTTTTCCAAAGAGCAATTACATGGCAAACAGAATTGGTTACAATGCTTTTAGTTGCATCGACATTTATTGGAAGCGCATATGTTCTAAGTGAAAAGGCACATGTTAGTATGGAATGGATATATGATTTTTTATCTAATAAAAATATTATTAGATTAAAAATTTTTACATCCTTTTTAAGTTTACTTTTCTTCCTAATACTATTTTATTTTGGTTTTTTAATGGTTGAGGAAGCATTTACAAAAAATTACTCAACAGGAACTGTTTGGGATCCTCCACTTTGGATACCGTATTCTTCAATGATGATAGGAGCCATTTTGATGATACTCCAATACATAGCAGAAATTATAAAATTAATTGATGATAAGGATTATAATTAATGGATCCATTAATAATAGCATTGATCGTTGCAGTTTTTACTTTGATAGTTCTTTTCTCTGGTATCCCAATAGCTTTTGGTTTGAGTTTCGTATCGATAGCGTTATTGGTTTCTTTTGAAGGTTTTCAAATGCTTGATGTTTTTGCTGAAACATTTTATGCAGGTTTAAATTCTTTTGTTCTACTTTCAATCCCCATGTTTATTTTAATGGGAATGGCAGTAGCGAACTCACCAGCAGGTAAGGATTTATACATTGGTTTAGATAGATGGTTATGGAGAGTACCAGGTGGATTAGTTATTTCTAATATAGGCGCATGTTCAATTTTTGCTGCTTTAAGTGGCTCAAGTCCAGCTACCTGTGCAGCAATTGGAACAATGGGTATACCTGAGATGAGGAAGAGAGGATATTCAGATCAAATTGCTACGGGAACTATTGCTGCTGGAGGAACTTTAGGAGTTTTAATTCCACCAAGTATAGTTTTAATAGTTTATGGTATTGCAACTGGAACTTCTATTGGAAGACTATTTTTATGTGGCTTAATACCTGGATTCATGCTTGCGGGTATGTTTGCAATATGGGCATTAATTCATAGTTACTTTATTGATAAAGATGCAGCTAAGGCTTTAAAGAATAGAAAACGACCTACATTAAAAGAAAAACTTGAGGTTTTGCCAAGAATTTTTCCTTTCTTAGCAATCATTGCTGGAGTTTTATATGTTTTATACGGAGGGGTTGCAACTCCATCTGAAGCTTCAGGTGTTGGAGCATTTTTAGTTTTTGTAATGATAGCAGTTGTTTATAAAATTTATCAACCAAAAAAAATATGGAACATAGTTAAAGTTTCAATGAAAGAAAGTGTAATGATAATGTTCATCATTGCAGCATCATACCTTTTTGCATTTACTCTTTCACAACTTTATGTAACACAATCTTTAGCTCAGAGCATGGTAGAGCTCAGCTCAAACAAATGGGTAATATTTATTTTAATAAACATATTTCTATTAATAGCTGGTTTCTTTTTACCTCCAGTTGCAGTAATTGTTATGACTTCAGCAATTTTATTACCAGTTATTACTACTCTCGGTTTCGATCCTTATTGGTTCGCCATAGTATTTACAATTAATATGGAGATTGGATTGATTACTCCACCAGTAGGTCTAAATCTTTATATAATTAAAGGTATAACACCCGATGTCAGTTTAAAAGAAATTCTAAAAGGATCGGTACCTTTTATGATAATAATGGCGCTAGCAATCTTAATACTGTGTATTTTTCCAGAAATTGTTACATGGTTACCTGATAAAGTAATGGGCAAAGCTCTTGGATATTAAAAAAAAAATAAATAGAAAAATTTCAGTTGCTCCTATGATGGATTGTACCGACCGTCATGATAGATATTTCTTAAGACTTATAAGTAAAAATGTAATGCTTTATACAGAAATGGTTGTTACTAAAGCAGTATTACGCGGTGATAAACAAAAATTACTTATGTTTAATGATTTAGAAAAACCTTTGGCTTTACAGGTGGGTGGTTCTGATAAAAAAGAACTAGCGGAAGTAGCTAAAATTGCTGAAGATTATGGTTATGATGAGATCAATATCAATTTAGGTTGTCCTAGTAAAAAAGTTCAAAAAAACTCTTTTGGCGCATGTTTAATGAAAGAACCAAACCTTGTATCCGAATGTTTGGCTGAGATGAAAAATTCCTGCAGTATTCCAGTTACTGCCAAAACTAGAATAGGGTTTGATGATATAGAGGAATTTGAATATTTAAATATGTTTGTAAATAAAATGAAACAAAGTGGGTGCAAAACTATCATTTTACATGCTAGAAAAGCATTATTAAAAGGTCTAACCCCAAAGCAAAATTTAAATATTCCAAAATTAAACTATGAAATGGTTTATGAAATTAAGAAATCAAATCCAGATTTAGAGATTATAATTAATGGGGGAATTACTACTACAGATCAGATTTTAAACCATTTAAATTATTGCGATGGTGTGATGATAGGTAGGGCAATTTACCAAAATCCATATTTTTTAAAAGATATTGAGAAAGAAATATTCAATAATTCAAACGTATCATCGAGAGAAGATATTGTTAAACAAATTCTAGAATATCTAGAAAAAGAAATTAAAACTGGAACTAAAGTAAATCAAGTAATGAGACATACTGTTGGACTTTATTACGGTCAACCAGGTTCGAAAGAATGGAAAAAATATTTGAGTGACAATATGATGGCAAGAGATTCTGATTTCCAAAAAGCAAAACATATTATGGATATTGCTCAAAATAATGAAAAAGCAAATCAATTAACTGCCTGATGGAAAATATAGATGCAGGAGTAATAATTAATCTTTTAACAGTATTAGCTATTGCTGCAGCTGTTGCCGGTTTTATGGCAGGATTACTTGGAGTTGGGGGAGGTATAATAATGGTACCCGCTCTGTATTATGCATTTAGTGTTCTTGACTTTGATATTATTACAAGAATGCATTTGTCTGTTGGAACTTCTCTTGCAATTATTATTCCAACATCAATAATTTCAACAAAAACACATATGGAGTATGATGCTGTAGATTTTAAAATGGTTAAAACATTTGGTATTTTAATTGTACTAGGGGTTTTGGCTGGAACATTTTTGGCAGTAAATTTAAAAACTTCAGCATTGGTTTTATTTTTTGCGATCTTTTCATGTTTTGTAGGATTATTTTTTATTTTTCTAAGAGAAAAGCTTGTTGAAAGTCCAAAAAAAATATCAAATACAATTAAAAATATTTCAGGTTTATTAATTGGTTTTATTTCAGTACCTTTAGGAATTGGTGGCGGTTCATTAATGGTACCATTTATGAGAACCTTTGGATATGATATTAGAAAATCTATTGGCACTGCAGCAGCAGTTGGATTTTTAATAGCAGTTACAGGCACCACCACAATGATAATAGGTGGAAATATTATTGATAATGTTAATACGCCATATAGCGTTGGTTATATAAATCTTTTAGGGTTTGCTGTATTCGTGCCAGTAACAATGGTTATGGCAAGAATAGGCGCAAAGGTTGTGTATAAAATTGACAAAAAATTATTAAGTAGAATATTTGGCTGTTTTTTATTAATTGTATCTGCTAGATCGTTCTTTGAATACTTTAGTATAACTTAATCAAAAGGTTTTTCTGTCACTAACATATTTAATCAATGAATATTGGTACTTCTTACTACTAATAATATTTGCAGCAACTGCTGTTGGTTTTTTTGCGGGTTTATTTGGTATTGGTGGTGGTTTAATTTCTGTTCCTTGTCTTTTTTTTATATTTGAAACGTTAAATTTCGATAAAAATTATTTGATGCATTTAACAGTGGGAACAGCATTTACTATTACTATTTTCACATCAACAGTTTCTGTCATAACTCACCATAAAAACAAAATAGTAGATTTAAGCGTGGTTAAGACTTTTGGTATATTTGTTGTTATTGGTGTACTGATAGGCACTATTTTTGCATCTATCATGAAAACTAAGATGTTAGTACTATTCTTTTCTGTAGTTGTATATGTTTTTGGAGCTTATTTAATGTTGGCACAGGAAAAAATTAAAAAAATTAAACCTAATCCATCACTTTCTCCACGTATAATTTTTGGAATTTTGTCTGGATTTATTTCAGCACCAATGGGTATTACTGGTGCAATGATGAATGTGCCTATATTAAGATATTTGGGATATCCGATTAGCAAATGCATTGGAAGCGCTGCCGCTATTGGTTTTTTTATTTCATTTACTGGATCAATAGGCTTTTTAATTTCTGGATTTTATTTTGATGTAAATTTACCTTTTAGCATTGGTTTTATTAATATTCCTGCTTTTATTCTCTTTGTTCCCATTACAAGTTTTATGGCAAGAGTAGGAGCAAATACAGTTTATAAAATGAATAAAGTAAAAGCCCAAAGATTATTTGGAGTTTTTTTATATACTGTAGGTACAATATTTATTTATAGATATTTTAATATTTAATTAAATTTTTTGATCGTATTCACCAACCTTACCAGTTTGTTGTAAAAGATTATCAATAAAATTAAAAATTTCTTTTTTAACTTTATCTGAAGTCGGACTTTCAGTAACTATAACTAGTGAAGGTTTATTTGATGAAGCTCTAATTAACCCCCAAGACCCATCTTTTAGAGTAAATCTTATACCGTTTACTGTCAAAATATCTATTATCTCTTGGCCCTCAATTTTTATATTTTTTTCTTTTAAGTTTTTTATTTTTAAAGTTATATCATCTATTACATCATATTTTTCATTGTCTTTACAAAAGGGACCCATAGTAGGACTTTGATATGTTTTTGGTAGAGCATTGATTAAAACATCTAAATATTCATTTTGATTGTCTAATAATTTACATACTTGAATGGCAGAATTAATACCATCATCATACCCATATCCTAGTGGTTTATTAAAAAAGAAATGACCACTTTTTTCAAATCCCGCTATTGCATTATCTTCATTTACTTTTCTTTTAATATATGAATGGCCTGTCATCCAATAAATAGTTTCACAATTATTTTTTTTCAAAATTTCGTCTTTCATAAATAAACCTGTTGATTTAACATCTACAATAAACTTTGAATTTTTATGAGAGTTAGAAATATCTCTTGCAATTAATAAACCAATTTTATCTGCAAATATTTCATTTCCCTTGTTGTCTATTACACCAACTCTATCTCCATCCCCGTCAAATCCAAATCCAACATCTGCTTTATTTTCTTTAACACATTTAGCGATTTCATGGAGCATCTCCATATCCTCTGGGTTTGGGTTATACTTTGGAAAAGTATAATCTAAATTACAATCTAATTCTATTACATCACAGCCTATACCTCTTAAAATATCTGGAGCAAAAATCCCAGCAGTACCATTTCCACAGGCTGCTACTACTTTTAGTTTTTTCTTAATTTTGTTTTGTGATAGTTCATGAATATAAATTCTATTAAAATCTTTCACCTTTTCATATTTTCCAGATCCTTTTGAAAATTTTTCATTCAATACAATATCTTTCAGATCTGACATTTCATCCTTGCAATGAGTTAAACCTTTTTCAATACCCATTTTTATTCCTGTCCATCCGTTTTCATTATGACTTGCAGTTATCATTGCTACCGCATCTGAATTTAATTTAAATTGAGAAAAATATACTGTAGGTGAAAGACACAAACCTATATCTTTTACGTTGCAACCTGTTGATAGTAACCCTTTAACAAAATTTTTTTTTACATTTTCACTATATGATCTATAATCATGTCCAACTATTACTGTTGGATTTTTTATTTTAGAAATAACTTGAGTCCCAAATCCCTTTCCAACTGAATCGATTCCCTCCTCATTAATGCTTTCTGGAAATAACCACCTTGCGTCATATTCTCTAAAGCCTAAGGGATCTATTTTTTTAAGATTAGACATGTTGATATTTGTATATTTTTTTTAATTTTTTATTGCTAAATTTTTTATAATGTTCTATAAATGTTCTGTTGATTTTTAATTGATATAGTGTATTAAGAATATCTTCATACAACATATAGTTGTTTAACAAATTTTAAGGGAGTTATGAACAAATTAGTATCTCAGGCTATAAAGAAGGCTGTCTCAGAATATAGCTATAACAACCAAGAGTTGATTAACAAGGATAAAAGACCAGATTTATTCTCATTAAATAACAATACTGAATTATTCCAAAATTCTAGAGGTATAACTATCAAAATAGACAGATCTAGGGATAGCAATTTAACAGATTTTGGCAAAGCTACTTTAAGCGATAGATATTTGGGTGAAAATGAGTCATTTCAAGATCTCTTTGCAAGAGTCGCTAGTCATTACGCAGATGATAACTTACATGCACAAAGACTATATAATTATATAAGTCAACTTTGGTTTATGCCAGCAACACCAGTTTTATCTAACGGAGGAACAACAAGAGGCCTTCCTATTTCGTGTTTTCTTAATGAAGCAGGAGATAGTTTAAACGGGATTTTAGATTTATGGAGTGAAAATGTTTGGCTAGCAGCTAGAGGAGGAGGAATTGGAAGTTATTGGGGTAACCTAAGATCTATTGGTGAAAAAATTGGAAGAGTAGGTAAGACTTCTGGAATAATTCCATTTATAAAAGTTATGGACTCTTTGACAATGGCAATAAGTCAAGGTTCTTTGAGAAGAGGATCAGCAGCATGTTATCTACCAATTGATCATCCTGAAATTGAAGAATTCATCGAAATGAGAAGACCTACAGGTGGTGACCCAAACAGAAAAGCTTTAAACTTACATCATGGAGTTTTAGTATCAGATGCGTTTATGCGAGCGGTAGAGATGGATGAACAGTGGGCTTTAAAAAGTCCAAAAGATGGAGCTGTTCAAGCAACTGTGTCAGCAAGAAATTTATGGATTAGACTTCTAACAGCTAGAATTGAAACTGGTGAACCGTATATAATTTATATAGACACAGTTAACAGAATGATACCACAGCATCATAAGCTCGCCGGTCTAACTGTTAAGACATCAAATCTTTGTAGTGAAATTACTTTACCAACAGGTGTTGATAAAGAAGGCAGAGATAGAACTGCGGTATGTTGTTTATCATCTTTAAACGTAGAAAAATATGATGAGTGGAAAGATGATGAAAATTTCATTGGTGACGTTATGAGATTTTTAGATAACGTTCTAACTGATTTTATTGAAAATGCGCCTGAACAATTTAGTGACGCAACATATTCTGCATTAAAGGAAAGAAGTGTTGGATTAGGTGTAATGGGATTACATTCATTTTTTCAAAAGAAAATGATTCCGTTAGAATCTGTTATGAGTAAAGCTTGGAATAAAAAGATTTTTGAACACATTCATAAACATGTCGATAAAGCATCAAAGGATTTAGCTGAGGAAAGAGGACCGTGTCCTGACGCAGCCGAGTATGGGATTAACGAAAGATTTTCAAACAAAACTGCTATTGCTCCAACAGCATCTATTTCTATTATTTGCGGTGGAACATCACCAGGTGTTGAACCTATAGCTGCTAATAGCTATACCCATAAAACTTTATCTGGATCTTTTAATGTAAGAAATAGACATTTAAAACAAATACTTGCTAAATATGATAAAGATAACGACGAAGTTTGGTCAAGCATTACAACTAATCAAGGCTCAGTTTCGCATTTAGATTTCTTAACTCAAAATGAAAAAGATGTGTTTAAAACAGCTTTTGAACTAGATCAAAAATGGATAATAGAATTAAGCGCTGATAGAACGCCTCATATATCTCAAGCTCAATCTATAAACATATTTTTACCTGCAGATGTACATAAAAAAGAACTACATCAAATTCACTTTCAAGCTTGGAAAAAAGGACTGAAAAGCTTGTATTATTGTAGGTCAAAATCAATTCAACGTGCTGAAAATGTTAATGATGCAAAATCAACTGATATTACAGCTAACGTTTACAAATCTAACAAACAACAAGACAGTCAACCAGAATACGAGGAGTGTTTATCATGTCAGTAATAAAACAAGAGAAGAAAGAAATTATTCAACCAAAAAAAATGGGTCTTTTAGTAGAAAACCCAGTCTATAAACCATTCAGATATCCCTGGTGTTATGATGCATGGTTAACACAACAGAGAATTCATTGGCTTCCTGAGGAAGTACCTTTAGGAGATGATGTAAGAGATTGGCAAAAAAACTTATCCCAGGCAGAAAAAAATTTATTAACGCAGATTTTTAGATTTTTTACTCAAGCGGATGTTGAGGTAAACAACTGTTATTTAAGACATTACACAACAGTTTTTAAACCTACAGAAGTATTAATGATGATGACTGCTTTCGCGGCGATGGAAACTGTTCACATAGCAGCGTACTCGCACTTATTAGATACAATTGGTATGCCCGAGTCTGAATATTCAGCATTTATGAAATACAAAGAAATGAAAGATAAGTACGATTACATGCAAGGTTTTAACGTTAATTCAAAAGAAGATATTGCAAAAACTGTTGCAGTATTCAGTGCTTTCACCGAAGGGCTTCAACTTTTTGCAAGTTTTGCAATACTTTTAAATTTTCCAAGGTTCAACAAAATGAAAGGTATGGGTCAGATTGTAACTTGGTCAGTTAGAGATGAAACGCTTCACTGCAACTCAATGATTAGAGTTTTCAAAGAGTTTATTAAAGAAAATCCAGAAGTATGGACACCAAAACTTAAAAAAGAACTTTATGAAGCTTGCAGAACGATTATTGAACACGAAGATGCTTTTATTGATTTAGCATTTGAAATGGGACCTATGCAAGGACTTACTGCACAAGAAGTAAAAGATTACATCAGGTTTATTGGTAATAGAAGATTGTCTCAATTAGGTTTAGAACCAATTTACAAAGTTGACAAAAATCCTCTTACTTGGTTAGATACAATGCTAAATGCAGTCGAGCATATGAACTTCTTTGAAGGTAGAGCGACAGAGTATTCAAAAGCATCGACAAGAGGAAATTGGACAGAAGCATTTTCTTAATTTGAAATATAAAAAATATTTCCGAAAAAGTAGTATTAAAAATGTTGCTGAAGGAAATTTATTTCTGGAAGAAATTAATAGCATAAATCCAAAAACTTTTTTTGAAATAGGTATATTTCAAGGCGTTTTAGCAAAAAATGTCTGTGATCTTATGTTCAAAAATCATGGCCTGAACTTTAAGTATTATGGAGTTGATATTTTTGAAACCGATGAAATATACAAAAATGAGATTGCTCCATCTTTAAAAATTAATAATCCACTCAAAAGATTATATTTTAAATATATCAAAAAATATAACCCTTATAGTATTGAGGCTGTTGAAGATTTATTAAGAGATTACAAAAATAACATTAAATTAATAAAGGGTAATTCAAATACAGCTTTAAAAGATATTAATGTCAAAAATATTGATTTGATTTTTATTGATGGTGGTCATGATTATAATACAGTTAAAAATGACTTAGATATTAGTAAAAAAATCATTTCACAAAATGGAACAATCTTGTGTGATGATTATAATTTAACCTATGCAGATGGCGTTAAAAAAGCAATCGATGAATTTATAAAACAAAATAGTTGTAAGCATCAAATTCTATTAGAGAGATTTGTTAAAATAAACTTATAATTATCTTTTATTAATACTGGGAACTTTTCTGTACTGACTTCCATTATAAGCAGCCAAAGGACGTATAAGTTTGTTAGTAGCATGCTGTTCAATTATATGAGCTGACCATCCTGTAATTCTCGATATTACAAATATGGGGGTGAAAAAATCTGTATCAAAACCCATTAAATGATATGTAGGCCCTGTTGGATAGTCAACATTAGGATGAATATTTTTTCTATCAATCATTACTTTTTCAACAATGTCATAAATTTTTTCAAATTTTTTATCTTTTTTAATTTTAGCAACTTTTCCAAAATATTCTCGCATAGTAGGGACTCTTGAATCTCCACTTTTATAAACTCTGTGGCCAAAACCCATCACTACAGCTTTTTTTTCTAAAGCATTATTAATCCATTTTAATGCATTCTCAGGTTTCTTAATTTTATTCATCATATGCATGACTTCTTCATTTGCACCACCATGTAGCGGTCCCTTAAGACTAGCTATTGCTCCTGTTACTGCACCATGAATATCAGAAAGACTGCTAGTGATTGTTCTAGCTGTAAAAGTAGAAACATTAAAACTATGTTCAGCATAAAGAATTAAAGAAACGTCAAAAGCTTTGACAATATCTTTTTGAGGAACTTTACCAAAACACATATAAAAAAAGTTTTCTGCAAAAGATAGATTTTTCTTAGGAGAAATTATTTTCTTTCCTTTCCTTAATCTGTAAAAAGCAGCTAATGCTACAGGAGTTTTCGCAAATATTCTCATTGCTTTTCTCAAGTTTGCTTCAGAGGTGTTATTTGTAGTTTCCTTATCCTCAAGACCCATTACACTTACAGCAGTTCTTGCAACATCCATCGGGTGTGATTTTTTGGGCATCTCTTTTATAATATTTAAAAGAGTTTTAGAAAGTTTCCTTTCGTTTCTCTCTTGTTTGACAAATTTTTGTAACTGATTTTTATTTGGTAATTCCTTATTCAAAATAAGATAAGCAACTTCCTCAAAATCACAGTTTGCGCATAGGTCTTGTGCTGCATAACCTCTGTAAGTTAAAGAATTAATTTCGGGCATCACTTTTGAAATTGATGTCTCATCAACTGTAACACCCATTAAACCTTTTTTAATATCATCACTCATTATTCGTGGCCTTTTGTACTAAAATCAAAAATTTTTTCATCTAAAGAATTATACTTTTCATACTCGACAAGCTCATACAATCTCTTCCGAGTTTGCATTTTACTTATAATATTGTTCTGATGTCCATTAGAATAAATGTCTCTTAGGCCATCTTCTACATTTTTCATAGCTAATCTTTGTGTTGTTACTGGATAAATTACTATGTTGTAACCTAAATTTTCCAGTTCTTTATAATTTAAAAGTTTTGTTTTCCCAAACTCTGTCATATTAGCTAATAAATAACACGAAAGTTCTTTTCTAACTTTTTCAAAATCTTTTTCATCTGCTAACGCTTCTGGAAAAATTATTTCTGCTCCAGCATCAATATATGCTTTGCATCTTTCAATCATCTTATCAATTCCTTCAACATTTTTTGCATCAGACCTTGCAATAATTTTAAAATTTTCATCTTTCCTCGCAGATACGCAGTCTTTTATTTTTTTTACCATTTCATCTTTTGATATGAGTTCTTTATTATCTAAGTGACCACACCTTTTTCTTTCAATTTGGTCTTCTAAATGAACTGCAGCAAGACCAAATTCCTCAAAAGTTTCTATTGTTTCTTTACAAGATTTAAAACCAGTATCAATGTCAACAATTGTTGGAAGGTCAGTTACTCTTGAAATTAGATAAGATCTCGTACTTACATCCTCAATAGTGGTTAATCCAATATCAGGAAATCCAAGATCATTAGCCATAACACCCCCAGAAACATAAACAGCGTCATATCCTATTTCCTGAATTAATTTTGCAGTTAACGGATTATACGCACCTGGTGCTCTTATAATTTTTTTTGATTTTAATTTATTAACAAAATCTTTTCTTTTTTGAACTGGTTCTTTTTCAACAAAATGCATTAAAATATAGCTTTCTTTATATTTCTTTTTAATTTACTTTTTTTAACAACCAAATTCAATTTTCCAAGTTGACCCGATTTTAGTTTTTTTAGATTTTGAACAATTTTAATAAACCTATCGCTTTCTTTTTTATCTAAAATGCCTTTAGTTAAAGTCAAAAATTTATTTATATAGTTTTTTCTTTTAAATGGTCTTGCCCCATAAGGATGAGCGTCGGCTCTTTCAAGCGAGTCTACAATTTTTTCTCCATTATTTAAAGTAATTACAACTTTTGCCCCAAAAGATTTATTTTTTGGATTTGGATCATGATATTTTCTGGTCCATTTTTTATCTTCATGAGTTGTAATCGATTTCCAAATTTTAATTGTTGATTTTCTATTTGCTCTTGATTTTGTGTATGATTTGATATGGTGCCAATCTCCATCCTGAAGAGCTACTGCAAAAATATACATAATGGAATGATCTAATGTTTCTCGACTTGCATTTGGATCCATTTTTTGTGGGTCATTAGCACCAGTTCCTATTACATAATGAGTATGATGACTTGTGAAAATATCAATTTTTTTAATTTGATTTAAATTTGAAATTTTATTTTTTAATCTTTTTGCTAAATCAATAAGAGCTTGAGACTGATATTCGGCGGAATATTCTTTTGTATATGTCTCTAGAATAGCTTTTTTTGTTTCACCTTTTTTTGGTAAAGGAACTTTATAAATAGCTTTTTTACCATCTAATATTCTTGCAATAACGCTATCTTCACCCTCATAAATTGGACTAGGAGCACCTTCTCCTCGCATAACTCTATCTACTGCTTCTATAGCAAGCTTACCTGCATGCGCAGGAGCGAACGCTTTCCAACTTGAAATTTCACCTTTTCTTGATTGTCTTGTTGAAACAGTTGTATGTAAAGCTTGTTGTATTGCTTGATAAATTGTTTCTGTACTCAATTTAAGCATTGATCCAATTCCTGCGGCAACACTCGGTCCTAGGTGAGCTATGTGGTCAACCTTATGTTTGTGTAAACATATACCTTTTACTAGATTTACTTGGACTTCGTATGCTGTAATAATTCCTCTTAAAAGATCTATACCAGTTCTTTTTTTTTGTTGAGCAACACTTAGAAGTGGAGGAATATTGTCACCTGGATGGCTATAGTCTGCAGCTAAAAAAGTATCATGAAAATCCAACTCTCTTACTGCTGTTCCATTAGACCACGCAGCCCATTCACAATCGTACTTTAGATTAGAATCAACACCAAATAATAACGCTCCATCCTTGCGTGGATGCATTAAAGCCATTTCTCTTGATGTTACAACTGGTTTTCTATTCAAAGATGCAATAGCTACTGATGCGTTATCTATAATTCTATTAATAACCATCTCAACAGAATCTTTATTTAATTTAGCATTATCGCTTGCTATCTCGGCAATTTTCCATGCTAATTGTTTTTTTTTGGGACAATCTCTTTTTGATGGATAAACTTTTACTTTGTGTATAATCAAATTATCTCCTTAAATTCTCATACAGTAATAATGACTTATTAATCAATTACAATCAAAATGGCTGTTATTAAAAGTAAAAATGCTAAAAAAAACTCTATTATTACTTTTATTTTATTATTCTTTACCAAATTTTTAATACCTGATCCAAAAGCAGCCCAAGGAGAAATAGAGATTGGACAAATAATAAGAGCAATACAGGAGATAAATAATATAGACATTATTAAATTACCATCTTTTGGTAAAAAACCAGAAGCAGCCATACTTGAAATAGTCCATGCTTTTGGATTTACTATTTGAAATAATGCTGCCTCATAGAATTTCAGTGGCCTTGAATCATCATCTTTAATTTTACTAAATGAACCAATTATCTTATAACCAAGATAAATTAAGTAGATTGCACATAGTATTTTCAATATATTTTGTAATTCTGGAAATATTTGAAAAATTTTTCCTAATCCAAGACAAACCAAAATCAATTGAGTTACATGACCAATAGTTATACCTGTCATATGGGGAATGCTTTTTAAAAAACCGAATTTTAATCCTGAAGCAAGAACCATGGCATTATTCGGTCCTGGAGTTACATACATAACAAAATAAAAACTTATTAGTGCGAAGATTAAATTAGTATCAAACATGTAAATATTTGGAGACAATTTTTTCTACATTTACAAAATCTGATATGATATGATTATGATAAATTTGTTCTATTTTTTTATCGGTATAACCATCCTCTAAAAGGATCATTGGAATA
>CACMXM010000018.1 GCA_902617645.1 uncultured Pelagibacteraceae bacterium
CGCACATGAGATTATCTTCAAAAAATATTATTGAGGATAAAAAAAGTGGAGAATATCGGCTATCGCATCATTTAGATTTGAAAACTGGCATGTACAAAGGTAGGCAAGTTTTAGAACCTAAAGAATAAATAAATTATAATCTTTAAATGGATGATAAAATAATTACAATTGCTGTAGACGCAATGGGAGGTGATGGTTCACCAAAAAAAATTATTGATGGTATAAATGATCATTACACTAAATCAAAAAATATTAAATATTTAATTTTTGGCGATAAAGATGTCATTAAAAACCACATACCAAAATCATTAAATAAAAATTGTTATGAATTAATTAATACCAAAAATAAAGTAGAGGGAAAGGACACACCTTTGGAAGCCGCAAAAAGAGGAAAAGATACAAGCATGTGGCTTTCTATAGAAAGCGTTAAAGAAAAAAAAGCTGATATAGTCATATCCGCAGGTAATACAGGAGCTTTATTAGTAATATCAAAATTAAATCTAAAAATGATAGAGAATATAGACAAACCAGCCTTATCTGCTTTATGGCCAAATAAGATTGGTATGAGCGTTGTGCTTGATCTTGGGGCTAATATTGAATGTAATGAAAAAAATTTAATAGATTTTTCAATCATGGGTGCTTCAATTTTTAAATCTTTATATCCAAATGATATAGCTAGGGTAGCATTATTAAATATTGGATCTGAAGAAATTAAAGGGAATGAAGTTTTGAAAAATACTTATCAAAAAATGTCTCAGATTAAGAATTCTAATTTTGATTTTAAAGGTTTTATAGAAGGAAATGAGCTTATGAATGGTAAAGTAAATGTTATAGTTTCAGATGGGTTTACAGGTAATGTTGCTTTAAAAACTGCTGAAGGCACAGCTAATTTTATTACAAATGAATTAAAGAATGTATTCAAAAATAATCTTCTAGGAAAACTATCTGGTTTAATAAACTATTTTAATCTAAAAAATTTTAAAAAAAGATTAGATCCTAGACTTTATAATGGTGCAATTTTTATAGGTCTAGACTCTCCAGTAGTAAAAAGTCATGGCGCAACTGATTATATCGGTTTCTCAAACTCTTTATCTGTTTGTGAAAAAATTGTAAAAGGTGATTTGATAAACAAAATAAAGGAAAATATATACCGTGAGAATTAATCTTACAAAAAAAGACATAATTAATTCTATTTATATGCAAATTGGATTTTCAAAGAAAATATCAGATAATTTATTCGATGATATACTTGATGTTATAGTCGATAATCTTATCAAACATAAAAAACTTAAGATATCTAATTTTGGTACTTTTGCAATTAAAAATAAAAAAAGCCGTCCTGGATATAATTTTAAAACAAAAGAAAAAAAACTAATAAAAGAAAGAAATGTTGTTCTATTCAAACCCTCAAAAGAGTTCAAAAATTTCATTAATGAAGATGATTAACAAAACAAATAATGCTTATAAATCAATAGGTGAGGTTGCAGAATTACTAAATTTAAAAAACAGTAAAAGTGGTAAACTTAGTACATATACCATAAGATTTTGGGAGAAAGAATTTAAACAAATTAGACCAAAATTGTTAAATAACAGACGAAGATACTACGATAAAAAAACCGTAGATCTATTAGTTAAAATTCAATATTTGTTGAAAGATAAAGGCATGACAATTAAAGGAGTAAAAAATATGCTTAATAGTAAAAGATTTGATCTTGACGAGCCTTTAAATGTACCTATAAGTAGTGTTAATCAAAATATTCGATCTAGAGTAAGTAAAATATCAAATATTTTAAAAGGTTTAAAAAAAACAAAGTAAATGGCAAAAAAAACACATATTAAGGTTAGACTTGTTCCAGAGGCTAAGCCTGATAGTCCATTTTTTTATTATGTTAAAAAACCTGCTGGTGGCGAAAAAGCAAAAGTTAAATTAAAAGCAAGAAAATATAATCCATCAACTAGGAAACATGAAATTTTTATTGAAAAAAAATTACCTCCACATAGCAAATAATTTATTTTTTTTTAAAAATCTTTCTTTCGTAATTAATATATGACCAGATCATATTTTTCCAAATTCTTTTTGTAATATCCGGATCAATATTCTTTGAAATAGATTTTTTTTTAATTTTTTTTAAGATGACTGATATTCTTTTTTTATCTATAATCTCTTTTTTGGTTTCCTTTAATTTAACAACTTTATTAACTAAATTAGTCCTTGTTTTAATTATACTTATTAGTTTATCGTCTAATTTATCAAGTTTTATTCTTAAAATGTTAAGTTTTTTTTTATTTTTCGGCGACATTAATTCAATTGGTTTTGATAAAAATTAATATATTTATTTAACTATGTATATAGAAAATATTTCATTAAAAAAAAGTATTTCTTCATGGCTTTTGTTTATGTTTTGGATCATATCAATTATGATAATAATTGGTGGTCTAACTAGACTTACCGACTCTGGTCTATCTATAACACAATGGGAGTTATTTGCTGGTTTTCTACCACCTTTAAGTGAAAATGCTTGGAACCATTATTTTGATCTTTATAAAGAGATTCCTGAATTTAAGTTACAAAATTATGACATGTCCATGAGTGAATTCAAAGTTATTTTTTGGTGGGAATGGATACATAGATTTTTAGGAAGATTAATTGGTATAACATTTTTAATACCTCTTATATATTTCACATATCGTACAAGTTTTAAGAAAATGTTTAATTTGTATTTAATTTTTTTCTTAATTTGTTTTCAGGGTTTTATTGGATGGTATATGGTTTCAAGTGGTTTAGTCGATAGAGTTGATGTAAGCCATTACAGATTAGCTGTCCATCTGATGATTGCTTTTATTATACTTTCCTTAATATTATGGAATTATTTTGATTTGAAAAATTTTAGCTTCCCTGAAAAAAAAATTAATTTTAATTTGTCTTTATTTTTATTATTCACTATCTACACACAAATCTCAATTGGTGCGTTCGTATCTGGTATGGATGCAGGCACAATATATAATACATGGCCGATGATGGGATCCAATTATTTTCCTGATGATAACAATATATCTAACTTATTTGATTTATCTGTTTTTAGTGATCCTTCACTAGTTCAGTTTCTGCATAGAAATATTGCTTATTTGATTATTGTTTTTTATATTTTTATACTTTTCACGATATATCGAAATAATTTAAAAAGATTATACGGACCAATTAATTTAATTGGGTTATTTTTAATAATCCAAGTTATATTAGGAATACTTACTCTTTTGAACGGTGCACAGATTTATTTAGCATCTATGCACCAAATAAGTTCAATCTTTTTAGTTAGTTCTTGTATTTATTTCTTATACTTAAATAAACAAATTTCTAACTAACTGCTTTTAGACTTGGTTTACCTGAAGCATCTAAAGCTTGTTTTAGATCAGCAATAATATCATCTGGATGTTCAATTCCAATTGATAGTCTAACGTAACCAGGTGTAACACCGGCAGCTAAAAGCTCTTCTTGAGTCAATTGACTGTGTGTTGTTGTTGCAGGATGTATTGCTAAGCTTCTTGCATCACCAATATTTGCAACATGATAAAACATTTTTAAAGCTTCTATAAACTTTTTACCAGCTTCAACACCACCTTTAACTTCTATACCTACTAAAGCACCATTTCCACCAGAGAAGTATTTTTTAGTTCTATCACCAATTGCGCCTTTATGAAGAGTAGGGTAGATCACACGTTCAACATTTTTATGTTTTTGAAGAAAATCAACAACTTTAGTTGCATTAGAACAATGTTGTTGCATTCTCAAAGGAGCTGTTTCAAGACCTTGAATAATTCCCCATGCATTATCAGGAGATAATGGTGCTCCTAAGTCTCTAAGAAGACATACTCTAGCTCTAACAGCAAATGAAACATTTGCACCTGTTAATTGAGGAACTACTTCACCCCATTTTGCTCCTCCATAGCTCATATCTGGCTCGTTAAACAAAGGCTGTCTCTTAGGATCAGCAGTCCAATCAAAGTTACCTCCATCTACTAAACATCCGCCTATTACTGTTCCATGTCCTCCAATAAATTTAGTCAATGAATGAACTACTACAGCAGCACCATGATCAAGTGGTTTGCATATAATTGGTGCAGCAGTATTATCCATTATTAAAGGTATATTATGTTTTCTACCTATATCTGATACTTCTTTAATTGGGAAAACACGTAATGCTGGATTTGGCAAAGTTTCTGCATAAAAGCATCTTGTTTTTTCATCAATTGCCTTCTCAAAGTTTTTAGGATCTGATGGATCAGCATATCTAACCTCTATACCTAGTTTTTTTAAAGTATGAGTAAATAAATTTACTGTGCCACCATAAAGATCAGTTGAACTAACAAAATTGTCTCCTGCTTGACAGACATTTACAATTGCAAATGTAGATGCTGCTTGACCTGACCCAACTGTAACACAAGCTAGCCCATTTTCTAAAGCTGCAACTCTTTTCTCTAGAACATCGTTTGTTGGATTCATAATTCTTGTGTAAATGTTTCCAAATTCTTTAAGAGCAAACAAATTTGCTGCATGACCAGTGTTGTTAAATTGATAAGATGTTGTTCTATATATAGGAACAGCTACAGCAGTTGTTGCAGGATCACTTCTATAATCTCCACCATGTAATGCTATAGTTTCCGGGTTTTTCGATTGTTTTGACATTAATTTCCTCCCTTTTTAAATATTTATTTTATTACAGCTAGATTGAATGTCCAATTTTAAAAAAAAACCTTGTCTTATAAGGTTTTTTTGACATTAAAATACAACCTATTAATTGACATACTAATTAATTAAAAGTATTAATCCCAGCGAATGACAAAATTTTTAAAAAAAACTGAAATAAAATCTAATTGGATAGAAATTGATGCAAAAAATGCTGTAGTAGGTAGATTGGCTACAATTATAACTAAAATACTTAGAGGCAAAAATAAAAATTCATTCTCACCACATGTAGATCATGGTGATTTTGTTATAGTTAAGAATGTAGAAAAAATTAAATTTACAGGAAGTAAATTCCAAAATAAAAAATATTATAAACATACTGGATATCCCGGGGGTATTAAAGAGTTTACACCAGAGAAACTTTCTGAAAAAAATAAGCCAGAGGAAATATTGAAATTAGCTGTCAAAAGAATGCTCCCAGGAGGTGTTTTATCGAAAAATCAATTAAAAAAATTAAAAATATATTCTGGTGAGACTCATCCTCATTCAGCGCAAAATCCACAACTATTAGATTTGGCAAAATTGAATAATAAAAATATTATAAGAAACTAAAATGGAAACAGATTTTAATTTCAAAGATAGTAAATACGCAACAGGGAAGAGAAAAACCTCAATTGCAAGAATTTGGCTTAAAAAAGGTACTGGCAAAATAATTGTAAACGGAAAAGATTATGATGATTACTTCAAGAGAGCTAATCATAAAATGCAATTATTGCGTCCTTTTGAAATACTTGATCAAGCAACTTCATATGATGTTAAATGCAAAGTTAAAGGTGGTGGATTAACTGGTCAAGTTGGTGCTATGGTCCACGGTATCTCAAAAGCTTTAGTAATGATGGACTCGGAATGTAAATCCACTCTTAAAAAAGAAAAATTAACCACGAGAGACTCTAGAGCCGTAGAGAGGAAAAAATACGGTCATAGAAAAGCTAGAAGAAGTTTCCAGTTTTCTAAAAGATAATTTTTTTTTCAATATAAATTGGTATAGTTACAAAATGTCCAAAAAGAATGTTTTAATTGCTGGAGCTACAGGGTATCTAGGAAACGAATTAATTAAAAATCTAATTAATCATAAAAAAATAAAAATAAAATATTTATGTGGAAATAGCTCTGTAGGAAAAAAAATAAAAGATTTTGATAAATCAATTAAATCTAAACTTCCAAAAATTACAAAGATTACAAAATCTAAAATTAACGAGTGTGATATAATTTTTTCTGCTTTACCAAATGGTGAGGCTCAAATTATTTCAAAAAAATTAAATAAACATAATGTTTTAATCGATTTATCGGGCGACTTTAGACTCAAAAACTCTAATGATTACTTAAAATGGTACAAACAAAATCATAGAGCTATACAAAATATTAAAAAAAGCATTTATCTTTTACCCGAATTATCAAAATTTAAATTAAACAATTATCAAATCATATCTTGTCCCGGGTGCTATCCAACCTCAATATTATTACCATTAGTTCCATTAGTTAAAAATAACTTAATTAAAACAAATAATATAATTGTTGACTCTAAATCAGGATATTCAGGAGCTGGTAGAGGCGTGCATAAAAAATTTAAAGATAAGAATCTATATGAGTCCCTGAGCGCCTATGGAATTTCTTCGCATCGTCATAATTCAGAAATTTTACAAGAGCTGAATTTTCATTCAAATAAAAATATTAAATTTACTTTTACCCCGCATTTAACTCCAATGTTTCGAGGTATACTAAGTACCATTTATATTGATTTGAACAAAAATATTAATCAGAATAAAATAATAAGTGTGCTTAGACAATTTTATAAGGGTAAAACATTTATTAAAATTGCAAATAAGGATACTTTTTTAAGTACTAACGACGTAATAGGAACAAATAAATGTATTATATCTGTTTGCAAGTCAAAGTATAAAGAGAAAATTATTTTGTTATCTGTTATAGATAATTTAATTAAAGGCGGCTCAGGTCAAGCAGTTCAGAATATGAATTTAAGATTTGGTTTTAATGAAAGAGAAGGTATACAGTGATAAGGTTATTTATAATAATATTAATATTATTAAATTCATGTTCTCAAGATAATAAAAAGAACATATCTAAATCTGTAGATTTTAGTAATTTTTTTAATTTAAGTATAAATGAATACAAGCAAAAACTCGAAATTTATAATAGATCAAAAAATTATCCAAATATAGATAAATGAAAAAAATATATAATGTAGCAATCATAGGTTTAGGTCAAATTGGTTCCTATCTCTATAAAGAAATACTAACTAAAAGAAAAGAAATACAAAAAAAAACTGGCAAAATTATTAATATAGTTGCAATAAGCGCAAAAAATAAAAATAAAAAAAGAAAATTCAAAATTAATAAAAACATTTTTTTCTCAGATCCATTAAAAATTATTTCTGAAAAAAAAATAGACATTATATTTGAATGTATAGGGCTATCAGATGGTATTTCGAAGAAAGTTGTTGAGAAAGCGATTAAAAATAAGATTCACGTTATCACTCCAAACAAAGCACTAATATCAAAACATGGAGAGAGTTTGTCAAGTTTGGCTGTAAAAAATCAAGTCAATCTTGAATTTGAAGCTTCCGTTTGTGGTGGTATACCAATTTTAAGAACAATTAAAGAAGGATTGGCAACAAACAAAATTAATAAAATACATGGAATACTTAATGGCACATGTAATTATATTTTAACTGAAATGGAGAAAACAGGAGATACATTTAAAAGTGTACTAAAAAAAGCTCAAGATCTTGGATATGCAGAACCAGGAAATCCAAAATTAGATCTAAATGGGTATGATACTTTAGCAAAAGTAAAAATTCTTTCCGCATTAGCCTTTAATAAAAAAATTTCCAAATCAAATTGTTTAATGGAGGGTATTGAAAATATTGAGAGTAAAGATTTTGATCTGGCAGATCAGCTAAATTTAAGAATTAAGCTTTTAGGGATAACAGAAATTGTAAATAACAAGCTTTTTGAAAGGGTACATCCATGCTTAGTTAAGAAAAATACTTATATAGCAAATGTTAGTGGTGTTATGAATGCTGTTATTCTTGAGGGAATGCCAGTAGGCGAGTCAGTTTTACAAGGGGAGGGTGCTGGTCCTGGGCCAACATCATCTGCTTTGATGTCTGATTTCTTATCCATATTAAGAGGTAATATTAAATTTCCATTTGGATTACCAAATAATGCTAGAGAGAATGCTCTTATATACGATAATAATAACTACGAAAATTCTCTATACTTAAGATTCGAAGTTAAAGATAAACCAGGCGTTTTGTCTCAAATCACAAAACATCTAGCAAGGTATAAAATTTCAATTCAAAGATTAATACAGATACCTGATAATGCAAAGAAAAAGGCCTCGATAATAATTATTACTCATAGTGTAAAGGAAAATAACTCAAAAAAATGTTTAAGATCGATAAATTCAATTAAGAATATTATCAAAAAACCAGTTCTTATAAGATTATTTTAATGGAAATATACGTTAAACTTTTTGAGGTAATATTTCCTGTTTTTTTTATTATCGGTATTGGATACGTCATTGGTAAGAAAGATAAGAAATTTGATACTAAATTTATCACAAATTTTGCTGCCAATGTAGGCTCACCTGCAATGATAATTTACGCGTTAAATGTCAAAAATATCACATTTCAAACATTTGTTGATTATTTTTGGTATTACTTATTAGCAATAGTTGGTTTTGCTGTTATAGGAGTTATTTTCTTATTTTTTGTTAAATCAAAAGATATTATAAGAGAACTCCCTCCATTTATGATGCCTAATACAGGTAACATGGGCTTTCCTATTTGTTTATTTGCATATGGGTTTGAGGGTTTAGGTGTTGCTGCGGCAATTACCGCTTTAATAATTCTTTTTCATTTTACAGTTGGTGTATTTTTAGCTGATAGAAGGTTTAGTTTTGATGTTATATTAAAAAGTCCATCTTTTTATACTATCATAATATCCGTATTATTACTTTACTATGACATTGAACTACCAGTATTTGTAGAAAATACTACGTTTTTGTTAATGTATGCTACAATTTTTTTAATTTTAATGTCTTTAGGTATAGCATTAACACGTCTAAAAGTTTTTTCACTTAAAAGATCTTTAATTTCTTCATTTGCTCGTGTTATTCTTGGCCCTGCAATTGGCTTTGCAATCATTTATTATTTTAATTTATCTGGATTTGCTGCTGGAGTATTATTAATACAATGTTCTATGCCAAGTGCAATTTTAAATTTCTTGGTTGGTTCTATGTATTCACCAAAAGAAAATGTTGATAACGTAGCAAGTATGATTTTCGTATCTACAGTAATTTCATTTATTACCATTCCAATCATTGTATTTATTTCATTAAATTACTTTCCTTAATGAAAGCCATAACATTAAATCTATTAGCTTGGGTAATGCTCCCAATAATGGATGGCATTGCCAAATATTTAAGTTCTGATCTTCCTGTTTTACAAATTACATGGGCAAGATATTTTTTTACAGTTTTTTTTACTTTACCAATAATGTTTTTCTTTTTTAAAAAAGATCTGGTTTGGACTAAAAAGCCTAAATTGCAATTTTTAAGAGGACTGATACTTTTAATAGCGAATATTTGTTTTTTTTATTCAATATCCATAATTTCACTTGCTAAAGCTTTAACATTAGCATTTATAGCTCCACTAATAGTTACAGCATTTTCACCTTTTTTTTTAGGTGAAAAAGTCGGTTATAAAAGGTGGTTAGCTGTAATAATAGGTTTTGTTGGATCTTTGGTAGTAATTAGACCAGGCTTTGTAGAGATAAACTTAGCAAGTATGACAGCATTAATAACAGGAATTATGTATGGATTTTATTTAATTATAACTCGAAAACTAAGTTCATCAGACAATCCACTATTAACTTTGTTATTAACAGGTGTAGTAGGGGTTATAATTATTTCCTTAACTATGCCAATTGTTTGGGTAGAACCATCATTTACTCAATGGTCATTAATGGCTGCTGTTGGAGTATTTGCGTGCATAGGCCATTTTTTTTTAATTTTATCTCTAAAATATGCTGATGCTTCTAAACTGGCTCCTTTTAGTTACTTCGAAATAATTACTAATATAATTATTGGTTATTATTTCTTTGGTGACTTTCCTGATAAATGGACCTTTCTTGGCCTTTTTATTATTGTATCTGCAGGTATTTATATATTTAGAAGAGAAACCTTTAATAAAATTAGTATTTATTAAAATACATAATTGTTTACTATATATTAACTTATTACTTTAATATCTTTTTGTATATAATTGAAATTATTGAATATTTTTAATAATTAATAAAATTCATAAATGTAAATATTGTATTAAAATATCGAGCAAATTATAAAATTTTTTGTAGAAAAATATATATTTAGTAATTTTTTACTAGAAATGAGGCATATAAGATATATCGCCTAAATACTTAATTTTTACCTGCTAATATCCATCCGAGAAACTGCAAATTAAAATATTTTAAGGACTTGTTACAATTTATTTAGCAAGCTATGCATAATTAGAATATGCCATTTAAACGAGCAGAGAAGGGTCTATTTTTAACAAATCATTGTTTATAGTACAACTTGAAGGGAGAAATTCACTATCGATATGCTTTTGACCTGAAATGATTAAAAAATGTTGATTTTATTACCTTTTTTGCTAAAAAATATGCTAAAGTTGTTTTAAATTTTAACTTTTTCAAGTCTTAATAATCTTATCTTTTGCCTAACTCCTCCGGGCCCAGAGTAACCACCAAGGCTTCCATCTGATCTAATTACTCTGTGGCAAGGGATTTTAGGAGCATAAGGGTTTTTAGCGCACGCATTAGCTACTGCTCTTGCTGCCTTAGGCATTTTAATGGCTTTTGCCAACTGTTTATAAGTTATAACTTTGCCTTTAGGAATAGTTTTTAGATATTTCCAAACTTTGACTTGAAATAAAGTTCCTTTCATAAAGAAAAACCCCTGTATCCTTGCACTTTTTACGGTGCAAAGAACAGTAAGTTTTGGCACGTCGTTGTATGCGCTACCGCCATGCCTCCCGCTTCACGATTTTAGCGCTACTCCGCGAAGCTTTCTGCCCCCTGGGCTTGGTCCTCTCGGCCTTTCCCCAGTTGGCCAGTTAAGAGTTGCCTCTTAATTAGAATAATAATACCAAAAATAATAAGTTGTATTAATCACTTTTTGATTGTTTTTTTATTTTTTTTCAGAAATTAGTGAATAGTGGGGATAACTTTATTTAATTTTTTAATTGAACCATCTAAAACCCTCATACATAGCAATTCCATAAATTGAATGTCTAATCAAAAAAATTAATGAGGTTTTTATAGGTATATTAGTATTCCTTGCAAAAATACCTTGTCCAGTAAACGGCAAAAATATCAATAATGGGGCTAAAGTAGTCAGAGCCCCGAATATGAACCCTGAAAAATAGGACATTTTAAGACCAATTAATATAAAACAAATGTAATAAATAATCGCCCAACAAATTGATAAGTAATAGTGAAAAACCCAACCTAGAACGACCTCATATTTGAACGAAGCCATTTCTGCAATATTAGGGTTATAAAATTTCGCTTTTTTAAGCATATAATAAGTCCAACGACCAACAACAGCCCAGGAAGGTTCAGGAATACCCAAAAACTTCATTAAAAACCCTAAAATATCAAGAATTATGCAAGAAAAAATACCAGCAATAATTATACTAAAAATATCGATCAAGGATTTCTAATACATCAATAAAAATAAAAGGGCAAATATGCTTATAAAAAAGATTCCAAATATGCCCATTAATATTCGAGTTTTTGTTTGGTTTTTTAATTTTGGCCAATAATTCATAATTAGGAATGTTCCAATTATAACAACTAAACCTATAATTACATATCTTGGCATTAAAAATCTTTTACATTAATTGCTTGACTTATTAAATGAGTTATATTATTACTAACGATAATTAATTGTTATCAATAGTAATGATATGAATGATCTGACAACAGACTTAAAATTGCTTCACGAGGCAACATTAAATAATTTAAAAAGTTCTAAAGCAAATAATACTTTAAGGGCGTATAAATCAGATTTTACGGATTTCACAGCTTTTTGTGCAAAACATGGATTTAATTCTTTACCATCAGAGCCTAAAATAGTTTCTTTATACCTTACACACCTTTCTAAAAATTCAAAAATAAGTACTTTAAGACGAAGATTAGTATCTATAAGCATGGTTCATAAATTAAAAGGACATTATTTAGATACTAAACACCCTATTATAATTGAAAATATAATGGGTATTAAAAGGGTTAAAGGAAGCATTCAGAAAGGAAAAAAACCTATATTAATCAATCATTTAAAATCACTAATTAATGTAATAGATAAACAAAAATACGAAAATATTAAAAAATTTAGAGATAAGTCGATTATTTTAGTAGGTTTTGGTGGGGGTTTTAGAAGAACTGAACTGGTATCACTAGATCATGAGGATTTAGAATTTGTGCCTGAAGGGTTAAAAATTACAATTCGTAGATCAAAAACTGATCAATATGGCGAAGGAATGATCAAAGGTCTGCCCTACTTCACTAATGAAAACTTTTGTCCAGTAATTAATCTTAAAAAATGGTTGGAAATATCTAAAATTAAATCTGGACCTATTTTTAGAAGGTTTTCCAAAGGTTCCACGTTAACAGAAAAAAGATTAACTGACCAAACTGTAGTCTTGATAATGAAAAAATACTTAGAATTAGCAGGAATTGAAAATAAAAATTTTGCAGGACATAGTTTAAGATCAGGATTTGCAACTGTTGCTGCAGAGTCTGGTGCAGATGAGCGTAGCATTATGGCAATGACTGGTCACAAAACTACACAAATGGTTAGAAGGTATATAAAAGAAGCAAATATATTTAAAAATAATGCATTAAATAAGGTAAAAATTTAAATTGATATCCATTCTTCGGGCCAAAAATTTTTATTATTTGAGGGATTTATATCTTTAGGTCTTATACAGATTTTTTTAGGATTATCATTTAACCAAGCCCCCCACCAATGGAAAGATGTTGGACCTACAATAAAATGTTTACAATATTTGAATAAATTAAAATCATTTAATGATTTATTTTTTTTATTATCAATAAAAACAAATTCGTTTGCACTAAAGTATTCCCTTAAATTTCTAAAATCGTTTGACCAAACGAAAAACTTAGGATGATCAACTCTTTTCTTTATATAATCTATTGATTTATAAACATAATCAATAGTATCTTTGGTGAATTGAACAGATTTCGTTTTATTTTTATTTTTTCTCTCAGAATATCTATTTTGTCTAATACAAATCGATACTGAATTGCAATTACGAAGCTCATCTATATATTGACTATTAATGTCAATTAAATCACGGTTTATTTTAAATATTTTTTTAATATCACTTTTAAAATTGATAAAGTACTTTTCGCATTCAAAATGTCCTTCGAGGAAAATTAGATTAGGTTTATGATATAAATCAATTTTTTTAAAATAAGTATTCTTATTTAAATCTTTAGTCTCAATAATAAATTTTTTAAATTTACGAAATAAATCTATTCTTTTCATAAATTTTCTTTTTAGATTTTTTGGATGAGAATCGAATTTTAAATTATTATTAGCAATATTGGTGGAAATTAAAAAATTATCAAGCTCATAATTCCTAATTTTATTTTTAGTCTGGAAATATCCAGATGTATTATCAATAAGCAATTCATAATTATACGTTTGTGATAAAGCGTAAGCATTAGCATACATAAATAATTGATTGCCTAAGCCTTCTGCTATTCTTACAACAATTCTTTTTTTAATATTATTCATTTAATACTATTAAAGAGTTCAGTTAAATATAGTTTCATCTTACAAAAGAACATAGGCACAATATTTATAGAGGTTAATTTAAATTCATTTAAGGGTTTTGTATATTTGAGGCCACGATAAAGATAAAACTTTACAAAAAATTCGATTGTAATGCCCCATTTTAACAAAAAAGTTTTATTTGCATTATTTCTTAAAATTTCTTTATTTTTTCTAGTAGTTTGTGAACCAAAATGATAAACTCTTGATTTATTTATACCCTTAAAAATTCTCACTCCCCTTTTCCACAATTTCATGTTTAAGTCAGGATCTGAACCAAATCCCGGATTAAATTCCTCACTAAATCCCCCTATATCCAACCATAAATCTCTTGAAATTACATGCGGTGCCCAATGCGATCCCTGTAAATCATAAAATTGTAAATTATTGTAATTTTCTATTAGTTTTTGTTCATTAAAATTTTCAATTTTTTCACCACAATCAAATCTAATATGATTTATCATTGATCCAGGCAGTGTTTTAATTGGAGAAATTTGCGTAGAAGAAAAATAAAATTTTTTATGACCTAATTTTTTTATTTCTTCAATTAAATAAAAATCCCAGTCTGGACAGAAGTACATATCATCATGGGCATAAACTATAAAATCTTTTGATGATTTTTTAGAAGCTAGGTTTACACCACTGCACAATCCAACATTAGTGTTAGTTTTAGTAAAAATTATTTTTTCGTCATTTAAATAACGTTCTGTTTCAATATCTTCTCCGTTAATATGTACGATTATTTCATGATTAAATTTTGAATTCTTTTTAATAGAATTAATAGAAGTTTTAAGATATTTATAATTTTTAAATGTAGGTACTATTATTGAAAACTGCATTTCTAAAATGTTTATTTAATACATATTAATGAATTTAGATACTAAAAATTATGATACAGCTCTAATAGGTTGTGGATATTGGGGTACAAATATAGCAAGAGTACTGACTAAGATTAAAAAAAATAAAATTTTAATTTACGACGAGAAAAATTCTAACTCTCATATTCTTAAAAAAAGATTTCCTAATAAATTAATTATTTCTAGTAGTTTAAAGAAAATATTAATAGATAAAAAAGTACAAAATGTTATCTTAGCAACTCCTCCAAATAAAAACTATAATTTACTTAAATTATGTATAAAAAATAAGAAAAATATATTTATTGAAAAACCTGGTTTAAAAAAATATTCAGACATAATTAAAATAAAAAAACTTAAACATAAAAAAATGTTAATGTTTGGTTATATTTATTTATTTAATAATAATATTAAGTTTTTAAAAAAGTATATATCAAATATAAAAAATGGAAAAATTTTGTATGTTAAATTTCAAAGACAAAATTTAGGGCCAGTACGAAATGATGTAAGCGCATCATATGATCTTTCATCTCATGATTTAAGTATATTTTTATTTTTATTTAACAGAATGCCTAAATTGATTAAGAATACTAGTTATTCAATTCTAAAGAAAAATATTGCTGATATTTCAAACCTAAGTTTCAAATATAAAAATTTTTATGTCGATATAAATAATAGCTGGTTAAATCCAGATAAAATAAGAAGATTAACGATTATCTCTAAAAAAAAAATGTTACTATTTGATGAAATGGAAAGTATTAATAAAATTAAAATATTTAATAAGTATGCCCAATACCCAAAAATTTCACATTTTGATAATAATTTTTTTAATAAAAAAGCTAAAATTTATGTTGGAAAAAATTTTTCACCTTCAATAAAGCAAAATGACAGTTTACATGATGAGATGAGATATTTTTTTAATTGTATAAAAACAAAAAAAAGACCTATAACAGATTTATCTTTCGCAACTAAAATTTTAAAAACTTTAAAAAAGATTAATTAAAAAGTTTTTTGAATAATCTGCTTTGTAATTAATTTATTATTGAATAATTTGAAGTATTTTGTTTTTCCTTGTTTAGCGTATTTATTTATTTTATTAGGATATTTGAGTAAATATTCTATTTTTTTTCCGAGGTCATCTATATTTTTATAAAAACCCACCTCGTCTTCATTAAAAAAATGTCTAAATTTAGTTTTATCATCTATAAATGTGAATATCCCATTACCAATCAAAGCTGCTATTCTGTTACTTGATGTATACTTTAGCGGTTTACCTCTACTTAGGTTAAGCGACATTTTACATTTTATTAATTCATTATAAAAATTATAATTCCATTTTGGTAATTCATTTGATATCCCTAAGACATTATATTTAATATTAGGAAATTTACCCATTAATTGATTTATAAAGCCTTCCCTTTCATCACTCTTTCCTTTTTTTAGTTTACCAAAATTTACACCATGACTAAGTGCAAAAAATAAGTCTTTATATCTATTTTTAAAATCATAGATTTTTAAATTTTCTATATTAGGATCAACAGGTATTGGTAAGTAATTTAGTTTTTTTTTATCTATACTTGTTTTTATTTCATCAGGATGCGTTGTTAAATAATATTGATCAATTAATTCAGAGTTTTTCTCAATTAAATTTAAGTTTTTTCTCCAATTAGGACCTTCACCTCGATATCCTAAAGCATCTTCGTACCATAATATAATTTTAGAATTATATTTTGACCTAACCTCGGATAAGGTCTTATTTTCTAAAATATTATTATGCCCAAGAACAATTAAATTTGGACGATAATTTTCTACAATATTAGTGACTTTATCGTTAATTATTTTATTATTTTTTGTTAAAAAATTTTTAGATAAATAATTACGGTAACTAAAGTTTATTACATCATGATTATTTCTTATAAGTCCCTTGGAAATTTTGTTAGCTATAGAAATATTGAATAAACGATGGTCGCTTCTTTCGTCAAATGTAGATATA
>CACMXM010000019.1 GCA_902617645.1 uncultured Pelagibacteraceae bacterium
CTCCAGAAAATGAAATTCGAAATATTCTCGCATTAACACCAAATAAATTTGCCTCTACAAATCCCATAAATGGTAATCCTTCATTAGAAACATCTGTATCTGGAAAAAGTTTTTGTAATAAATCTCTTGACTTTGGTCCTGCAATAGCAGCACCAGCCCACTGTTCGGTTGTTGATACAACATTAACATCAAGCTCAGGCCAAACTAGTTGTAAATAGTATTCTAAATGAGACAATACATTAGCTGCTTGAGCAGTAGTAGTTGTCATATGGTAATGATTCTCCGAAATTCTTGTAGTTGTTCCGTCATCCATTACGATACCATCTTCTCTAAGCATTACACCATATCTTGCTTTTCCAATTGGTAGTTTAAGCCATGCATTTGTATAAACTCTATTTAAAAATTCAGCTGCATCGGGACCTTTAACGTCTATTTTTCCAAGTGTTGTTACATCACAAACGCCAACATTTTTTCGAACGTTTTCAGCTTCTCTTTTAGAGGCTTCAAATAATCCTTCATTTCCTCTTTTGTAGTATCTTGGTCGTAACCAAACCCCAGCATCAACAAAAACTGCATTATTTTTTTCATGCCAATTATGCATTGGAGATTTCCTTGTTGGTTTAGAGTGTTTTCCAATTTCTCTTCCTACAATAGCTCCAATAGAAATTGGTGTATAAGGTGGTCTAAATGTTGTGTGTCCTACTGCTGGAACAACTTTATTTTCTATGTTTGATACTAATTGTAATCCATTAAGATTACTTGTTTTTCCTTGATCGGTAGCCATACCTAACGTTGTATAACGTTTTACGTGCTCAATAGATCTATAACCCTCTCTAATTGCAAGTTCTATATCTGATACAGCAACATCATTCTGAAAATCTAAAAATCTTTTATATTTTTTTCCTTTTGGTAACGGAACACACCAAAACTTATCATGTTTAGAGTGTTTTTTTTCTGAAACTTTTGGTATTTGCTGGCTATTGTTATTATTCGTAATTTCTTTAGATAATTCAAAACCCTTGTCAAAAGAAGTTTTCAATGTTTCTTCTAAAGTAAATACTCCATTTGCAGAACCCAAGGTTACTTCTTTTTGTTTCGATTTATCTGGCACAAAAGCATCGATTTCTTCTTTAAATTTTGTCTTACCTCCTGATTGAGACGCAAGATGAATAGTTGGGGTCCAAAAACCAGAGACACAAATACAGTCACATTCAATGTTTTTAATTTGATTTAAATTTTGCTTATCTTCAGATATTTCTGCAATATCACAAGATTTTACTTTCTTATAACCTTTGGCTGCAACTACAACATGAGAAAATTTAATATCTATACCAAGAGACTTTGCTTCTTTAACTATTTCTGAGTTACTGTCTTGTCTACTATCCAATACAATTGGATTAATATTATTTTTTTTAAACTCGATAGCAGTTTCATAAGCACTGTCATTGTTAGTAAATACAATAGGTTTTTTTCCGACTAAAACTCCATAAACTTTCATGTATTCCTTAGCTGCAGATGCTAAGACTACTCCAGGTGTATCATTGTTTCCAAAAACAATTGGTCTTTCTATTGATCCTGAAGAAATTACTACTTGTTTTGCTCTTATATACCAAAGTCTTTGTTTAGGAGTAAATTCTTCTGATTTTGGCAAATGGTCTGTTACTCTTTCAGACATTACTAGCATATTGTGATCATAATAACCGAAAATTTGAGCTCTATTTTTAACAGTTACATTTGTCATTCCTTTAAGTTCTGTAATAATATTATCAGCCCATTCTTTTCCACTTTGATTATTAATACTCACATCTGATGTTAATAAACTTCCACCAAATCGAGGCTTATCTTCAGCAAGAATAACTCTTGCACCATTTTTTGCTGCAGCATAAGCACTTGCCAATCCAGAGGGTCCAGATCCAGCAATTAATAAATCACAATACTCATATTTATGTTCATATCTTTCCTTGTCATGTTCTTTTGATGCAACGCCAAAACCTGCTGCTTTTCTGATAAATGGTTCATATATTCTGTACCAAAAGCTTCTCGGCCACATAAAAGTTTTGTAATAAAAACCTGCTGGTAAAAATATATTTAAAAAATTATTTATTGCACCAATATCAAAATTTACACTTGGCCAACAATTTACGCTCTTCGCCTCTAAACCCTCAAATAATTCCTGTTCCGTTGCTCTTACGTTTGGTTCTGTTTCGCCATTTCTATATAATTGAACTATAGCGTACGGCTCGTCGACACCTGCACCAAAAAAACCTCTTGGTCTATGATATTTGAAACTTCTTCCTACTAAATGAACACCATTAGCAATTAAAGCAGATGCAAGTGTATCTCCCTCATAGCCAAAATATTTTTTTCCATTAAATTTAAATGAAAGTTTTTTTTCTCTATTTACTAATCCGATTTTATCTAATCTATAATTTTGTACCATTATCCAACTTTTTCTTCTGATTTATAAGTATTAAATATTTCATGGGTTGAGGTATCTCTAAGAACTTTTATCCATTGTCTACATCCAGATACATGATGCCAAAGTTCTAAATGTTTTCCTCTTGGGCTTTTTCTTAGATATACAAACTCATCCCACTCTTGATCTGAAATCTCTTTATTAAGTTCTGGTCTTTTTACTGAAGCGTCTCCACCATATGCAAATTCATTTTGAGATCGTAATCCACAATGTGGGCACTTGATGTAAAGCATTTAAGAAATCCAAGTTTTTGTTCCAAGACCTTTTTCATCTATGAGATGACCAGTGCTAAATCTATCTAGTCTAAAACCAGAGTTTAATTCGTGAACTCTATCTTGTGCTATTGTATGTGCAAAAGTAAAACCTGATGCTGGTGTTGCTTTAAATCCACCATAACACCATCCGCAATTTAAATACAATCCTGCAATATGGGTTTTATCAATTATTGGAGATCCATCCATTGACATATCCATTATACCGCCCCAGGTTCTTAGCATATTTAACTTACTTAAAAATGGGAACATCGCAATTCCTTCTGTCAATACATGTTGAAGTGTTGGTAAATTTCCTCTCTGCGCGTAGCTATTATATCCATCCAAATCTCCTCCCATTACCATCTCACCTTTATCAGATTGACTACAATAAAAATGTCCAGCACCAAAAGTTACTACATGATCAAGAATTGGTTTGATTGGTTCAGAAACACAAGCTTGCAGTAAATGAGTTTCAATTGGTAATGTCATATTTAACATTTCTGCTAAAATTGAGGTGCTACCAGCAACACATAAACCAACTTTTTTAGTTTTAATATCTCCTCTTGAGGTTTTAATTCCTTGCATTTTTCCATTACTAATATCAAATCCAGTAACTTCGCAATGCTGGATAATGTCTACTCCCATTGAGTCAGCTTGTCTTGCGTAACCCCAAGCAACGGCATCGTGTCTAGCAGTTCCAGCACTAGGTTGCATCAGTGCTCCGAATATTGGGAACCTCACATTGTCAGAAAAATCTAAAACTGGAACTTTCTTTTTTACTTCTTCTCTATCGAGCAATACTGCATCAATACCATTTAATCTCATAGAGTTTCCTCTTCTTGCATATGCATTCATTTGCGCATCGGAATGTGCAAGATTAATAATTCCTCTTGGGGAGAACATTATATTAAAGTTTAAATCTTGAGACATACTTCTCCACAAGTCCATCCCTTTCTCATAAAAAAGACCGTTCTCATCGTGCATATAATTTGATCTTATAATAGTTGTATTTCTCCCAACATTTCCACCACCAATCCATCCTTTTTCTATAACGGCAATATTTGTAATTTTGTGTTCTTTAGCTAAATAATATGCTGTGGCTAAGCCATGGCCCCCGCCCCCAATTATGACGACGTCATATTCTTTTTTTGGTGTTGGATCTTTCCAAGCAACTTCCCAACCTTTATGACCTGAGAATGCATTTTTTATTAAGCTTAAAAATGAATATTTTTGCATAAATTATTATAACTAATTTTAATTTATTTCTTTAAAAATTATATAATAAAGTATAGAAATCTGTTCCATAATATAAAGCTTAAAGAAAGCATATATGGGCGCAGTCAAATCAGACATCGAAATAGCAAGAGCCGCAAAAATGAAGCCTATTAAGGATATTTTAGGCAAAATCAAAGTTCCTGATAATAATAGCAGCTTTAGTCCTATGGGTAGACATATTGCTAAAATAAACCTTGAATACTTAAATAAATTAAAAAATAAAAAAGATGGACATCTAATTTTAGTAACCGCTATTACTCCTACTCCAGCGGGAGAGGGAAAAACAACTACCTCTGTTGGGTTACATGATGGCCTTAACAAAATTGGTAAAAAATCAATAGTATGTTTAAGAGAGCCTAGTCTCGGACCATCGTTTGGTATGAAGGGAGGGGCTGCTGGAGGAGGTTATGCTCAAGTAGTACCTATGGAACAGATTAATTTACATTTTACTGGAGACTTTCATGCCATTACATCAGCTCACAATTTGCTATCTGCATTAATTGATAATCACATCTATTGGGGTAACAAACTTAAAATTGACGATAAAAGAATTGTTTGGAAAAGAGTTTTGGATATGAATGACAGAGCTTTAAGATTCATAAATATAAATACTAAAGGTGTTGCAAAAGAATTCCCTAGGGAAGATGGATTTGATATCACAGTTGCATCAGAGGTCATGGCAATTTTTTGCCTATCAAATGATCTAAAAGATTTAGAAAAAAGAATCGGAAATATAACAATCGCATATAATACCGATGGCAAACCTATTTATGCAAAAGATCTAAATGCCCAAGGACCAATGACTGTTCTTTTAAAAGATGCAATAAGACCGAACGTAACCCAAACTTTAGAAAATAATCCTGCATTAATCCATGGAGGACCTTTTGCTAATATTGCGCATGGATGTAATTCGGTAATTGCAACAAAGTCTGCTTTAAAACTTGCTGACTATGTTGTTACAGAGGCTGGGTTTGGCGCAGATCTAGGTGCTGAAAAGTTTTTAGATATTAAATGTAGAAAATCAAACTTAAAACCAAGTTGTGTGGTTATTGTTGCAACAATAAGAGCCTTAAAAATGCATGGAGGTGTTGAAAAAGAAAATTTAAAAAACGAAAATGTTGAAGCACTTAAAAAAGGCTTGGTAAATTTGGAAAGACATATAAGTAATATAAAAAAATTTGGATTAACGCCAATTGTAGCTGTTAATAGTTTCATTTTAGATACAAAAAAAGAAATATCCGCTGTAAAAGATTTTTGCAAAAATCAAAAGGTTGAAGTCAGTGAGTCTACACATTGGGCAGACGGTGGAAAGGGTGCAAAAGATTTAGCTAAAAAAGTTGTTAAGATATGCAAAGTTTCAAAAAAGAAAAATTTTAAGTTTTTATATGAAGATAATCAATCATTGTGGAGTAAAGTGGAAACAATTGCAAAAGAGATATACAAAGCAAGTTCAATTACTTCAGATGAAAATGTTAAAAAACAGTTGAAAATATTCGAGGATAATGGATATGGAAAATTACCCGTTTGTATAGCTAAAACTCAGTACAGTTTTTCAGTTGATCCTAAATTAAAAGGAGCTCCTACTGATCATGAAATTTCTATAAGAGAGGTAAGATTATCATCTGGTGCTGAGTTTATTGTTGTAGTTTGTGGATCAATTATGACAATGCCTGGTTTACCAAGAGTCCCTGCCGCTGATAAAATAAAACTAAATAAAAAAGGTGATATAGAAGGATTATTTTAAACCTAAACCATCCCAAAAATCTTTTGCTAAATTTTTTCCTGTAAGATCTTTAAACTGAGGTAATCCAGTTGGAGATGTAACGTTTATATCTCCAATGAGGTAACCATCAATTAAATCTATTCCTGCAAAATAAATTTTATCTTTTATTAAACTTTTGCTGATTAATGAGGATATTTTTAATTCTTTTTTACTTAAGCCAGTTTTAAATGCTGTTCCACCTTGTGAAATATTTGATAAATTAGATCCTGCTCTTGGAACTCTTTTAATTGCGCCTTTAACTTTTCCCTTAATTATAAATACTCTTTTGTCTCCAAATTTTACTTTATTTAAATATTTTTGGACCATCAAATAATTATATTTTTTAATAAACAAAGATACTTTTGGTTTAGAAAATTTTTTTGTTAAAAAAAGTATATTTTTTCCTGCGTAACCATCTAAAGGTTTTATTACAATTTTCTTATATTTTTTGTAATGTTTATGGATGTCCTCAATACTATTTGAAAAAATAGTCGGAGGCATAAATCTTAAAAATCGTGAAGAGTAAAATTTTTCAGATACATTCCTTATCGCAGATGGATTATTAATAACTTTTTTTTGATCAATATTATCCAAAAAATATGTAGAGTTAATATAATTCATATCAAATGGTGGATTTTGCCTTATTAAAATAAAAGCAGCTTTTGAAATATTAAATTTAATTTTTTTATTTATTTTATAAAAATTTTTTTTACCTTCAAAAAAATATACCAGATGTCCTTGAGCTTGGAGTTTAGAATTTATTATACTTAAATTATCAGCTTCATACCAAAAAACTTTAAAACCTCTTTTTTGAGCCTCAATTGCTAATTGTAAAGACGTATCTGTTAATGGATTAATTGTTTTTAGGTTGTTAGATTGTATTGCTATAATTTTTTTCATTGATTTAGATTTTTAAGTGAATCCTCAGCTTTTGTACTTTTTTTAGAGATCATGCTACTGACATTTTTAAGATATATTTCTTCATTATTTTTTTTTGAGTTTAATTGATTTCTAAATTTTAATCCCTCTTTTGATAATTTTAAAAAAATATCCGACCAATCTAAAATACTTTTCCCATCTATTTCTGTGCCAAAACCTTTTGATGGACTATTAAAATATGCTTCTAAAATGTCTTTTTTTTTCCATTTATTTATAATTTCATATGTTTCATTTAAATTTCCATAAAGAAGTCCTATTAAAAATGCTGGACCAGCACAATGACAGTCCCATTCGCATGCATCCAAAGATCTTATTTCTATGTAGCTTTTCAATCTTACTTCGGTAAAAATTGTGGATAGATGTAATTCAAGACTACTTTTGTCAGCTTCATCTTGTTTTATTAAATCGGAATATGTTTTACCATCTGGAAATAAATATTCATTATTTTTTTGATAAAATAAGAGTGGATAATTTAAAACAAAATCTGCATATTTTTCATAAGACATTTCTTCAAGAAAAATTTCTGGCAATCCAGCTCTAGAAGTGTTTTGCCAAACTTTCGAACGATAAGATAAATAACCACTGAATTTGTTTTCTTTGATTGCAGAATTTGAAAATAATGCGATGCTTATTGGTGTTAGATAAGATGCAACTTTAAATTTTTTTTTAAAATCTTCTTCATTCTTGTAGTCAATATTTATCTGAGTACCAGCTGTTTGATACATCATTTCTAAGCTTAGAGAACCATTTTTTGGCATTTCTTTTGTCATTACTCTGTATCTTTTTTTTGGATTATTTGGAATTTTATCAATACTCGAAAATGGGTCGAAGCCTACTGATAAAGTTTTTAAATCAAAGTTTTCACATGCTAAATTTAATTTTTCTTGAAATTCATATGACTCGGAGCAGACTTCATGAATATTAGATAATTGACTACCAGATAATTCTATTTGATTTCCTGGTTCTAGAGTAATCATTTTTCCATTTTTTTTTAAACCAATAATATTTTCATCTTCTTTAATAGGTTCCCAATTAAATTTTGAGATAAAAAAATTGAAAATTTTTAATAAATCAGAGTAATCTGCCCTTTCATTACTTTTTTTTTTAAATAGAAATTTTTCATTCTCAACACCAATAAATTGATCTGGTTTATTACCTGAAATAAAATGTTCTATTATTTGTTGCTTAGATTTAATTTTCATTTAAATAATCAATCCAATTTTTCAATTCGATCATTCTGAAATCCCTATTTGATATTTGATTTTCTTGCTCTATCATTTGAACATGATTATCAATTTCTTTTTGATCTTCAAAAGCCTTCTTTTCAATTAATCTATCAGTTCTAAAATGGATTAATCTTATCATTTTATCGTATGATATCTCTGGGTGATATTGTATACCCCAAATATCACACTCATTAATTTTAAAATTTAGCCCTTGCACTTTATTAATTTTATTTGATGATAAAAGTATTGCGTTATCTGGAATTTTTGAAACTTCATCAAAATTAAAAGCAGGGGTGTTAAAATTATTTTTTTTATTTTTATAAAGAGGATGTTTTAGCCCATTATCATTTATTTGTATTTGATGAGCGATACCCCTATGCGTTCCTTTTTGACATTTCCTTACTTCTCCACCTGCTGCTGTAACAGCAACTTGCATACCCCAACATATTGCAAGCATTTTTTTTATTTTTTTTTGAGACTCTTTCATAAATTCAATTTGTCTACGAATTTCAATTGTATCATTATAAATATTTAAGCTACTGCCGCCCCAAATAAGACCATCGTACTCCTCGAGGTTTTTAATATTTTCAAAAACTTTAGGATCTGATGAAGGATTTGCTACATCAATTTCTAAATTTTTTGTAAAATATGCAATACTATCTTTTAAACTTTCTGTGTGTGTTTGAATGCCAGCATTAGTAAATTGCTGATTTTCCTCTTTAAGATTACCCTCTACTATTAGTATTTTTTTCATGAAAATAAATTACCTTTCATACTGTGGTCATATAATTTTTTCATATCCTCTAGATTTAACAATCTAGGATTTGTCGCAGTTGAAGGATCTTCAAGAGCCATTTTTGATAACATTTCTAAATCAAATTTATCTTCACTGATAACTTCTGATAAAGCATGTGGGATATTTAAATCTTTTCTTAGTTCTAAGATCCAATCCAAAAAACATTTAAAATCTTTTTTTAAACCAAGGAAATCACAAATAGATACTATTCTTTTTTCTATAAATTTTTTATTATAAGTAAGTACATAAGGCATAAAAATTGCATTGGATAATCCATGATGTAAATCGAATTGAGCGTTTACTGGGTGACTTAATGAATGAATTGCACCAAGGCCTTTTTGGAACGCAGTAGATCCCATGCTTGCTGCGGCCAACATATCAGACCTTGCTTCTAAATTTTTTCCATCTTTAACAGCAGTCATCAAAGATTTTTTTGTCAATCTTATACCTTCTATTGCTATACCATCAGCCATTGGGTGAAATCCAGGAGCGCAAAAAGCCTCTAAGTTATGCGCTAAAGCATCCATTCCTGTTGCAGCAGTTAACCTAGGCGAAAGGTCCAAAGTTAAAACCGGATCTAAGATTACAATCGACGGTAAAAATTTAGGATGGAAAATTATTTTTTTTACCCCAGTTTCATTATTAATTATCGCTGATGCTCTTCCAGTTTCTGAGCCTGTACCTGCTGTTGTGGGTACAGCTATTATAGGTGCGATATTATCGTTGTTCGCTCTTTTCCAATAATCACCTATATCCTCAAAATCCCAAATTGGTCTTGTTTGACCAGACATAAACGCTATTGCTTTTCCAACATCCAATCCACTTCCACCACCAAAAGCTATTACACCATCACAATTATTTTTTTTAAATTCTTTAACACCTTTATCAACATCGTCGCCATTAGGGTTACCAGAAAAATTGGAAAAAATATTTAAGTTTTTGAATTCTTTTTCAATAATTTTAATTATATTTTTTACAAAATCTAAACCTGCTAAATCTTTATCTGTGACAAACAATGGCTTTTTAATTTTAAGACTTTTGCATGCAGAATTAATTTCAATTATTCTATTATTACCGACCCAGACGGTTGTTGGGTAGTTCCAATTAGATTTCATAAAATTTACAATTTTTTTAAATTTAATTTTTTATTTTTTAATAAAGATCTAATTAAATTGATCATTAAAGGTATTTTTTGTAAATTAATTTTTTTAAAAATAAACGGTCCAATTTCTCTCACCAATTGTTCTCCTTCAACTGTATCTTTAAACATAAATTTTTTCTTAGCAGATTTGAATGTAAAACCTTTTCCTAAATAATCACCCATTTTACTATTTCTTCCCCCAGCAGCGCTTACATATAAATCACCAACACCTGCTAGACTTTCGACTGTGGTTTCTTTACCATTAAAATATTTTGTTAAATATTTCATTTCTAATAGAGATTTTTGAAATAAACTTGAAGACATATTTAAAGATTGACCTGCACCTATAACCATAGCATAAATATTTTTTATTGCCGAACAAACCTCAACACCAATTATATCTGTCGAATATTCAACTAAATAATAATTCGTTGAAATTAATTTTCCAATTTTTTTTGCTATATTAATGTTTTTATTTGCGATAATTACTTTGGTCTGATTTTTTTTTGCTAGTTCTTTTGCTAAACATGGGCCTTTTAATACTGAAATATTTTTATTCTTAGTGTCAATTTTAATTTGCTCAGAAATTGTTAAAATTTTATTTCTTTTTTTGTCATATTTTAAACCTTTTGTTAAAATTAATATTGGTGTTTTATTTTTAATATTTTTTAATTCCTTACTTATGAAATTAATTCCTGGTAAACTAAGTGCAATAACTATCAAATTAAACTTTTCTTTTAAAAGTTCTTTTGAAAATATTCTGAATTTAAGTTTTTTTGGTAGCTTTATTTTTAATACTGAATGAAATTTATTTTTTGATTTAAGATTATTTATAAATTGTTTGCTATAAGGCTCAGTAATTGTAACATTATTTTTATTATCTAAACAAGGAATCGTAAAAGCTGATCCCATTGCTCCGCCACCAATTACTAATATTTTTGCCATAACAAAATTATGCTAAAGTTTTTTTAATTGCTTGTTGCCAACCTTGCAATAACTTATTTCTGTAACTTTTATTGAATTTTGGTTTAAAGTCTCTATCTTTTTTCCAATTTTGTTTAATATCACTGAGGGATCTATAAATACCAGTTTGATAACCAGCCATATAAGCAGCTCCTAAAGCAGTAGTTTCATTAATTTTTGATCTGGTAATCTTAATTTTTAAAATTTCTGATAGAAATTGAACAAACCAATTATTTGAAACCATACCACCATCAACCTTAACACTTTTAGGGTTTAAGCCATCTTTTCTCATTGATAAGAATAAATCAGAAGTTTGATAAGCAACAGACTCAATTGTTGCTCTTACTAAATCTCTCCAATCACTATCCCTTGTAAGACCCATGATTAAACCTCTTGATTTGGAATTCCAGTATGGAGCTCCTAGACCTGTGAAAGCTGGCACAACATAAACACCTTTACTATTTTTTTTTGATTTCGCGATCTTTTCAGTCTCATAAGCATTATCTATTAGCCTGATTTTATCTCTAAGCCATTGCACACCAGCACCTGCAATAAATATAGACCCTTCTAAAGCATATGTAGTTTTATTATTTATTCTGTAACAAATTGTAGTTATTAATTTATTTTTTGACATGATCTTTTTTTCACCAGTATTCATTAATAAGAAGGCTCCTGTACCATAGGTACTTTTGACTGATCCTTTTTCAAAACATGCTTGACCTATTGCTGCTGCTTGCTGGTCGCCCAATACAGCAGAAATTTTTATTTTTTGTCCAACAATTTTCTCGCTTGTAAAACCAAAATCATCAGCAGAATTTTTAACAGTTGGAAGAATTTTTTCGTTGAGTTTGAATATTTTTAAAATATCTTTATCCCATTTGTTACTTGTAATATTAAAAAGCATTGTTCTTGAGGCATTTGTGGCATCTGTTGCGTGAATTTTACCATTGGTTAATTTCCAAATCAAAAAGGTGTCAATTGTACCAAACAGCAACTCATTTTTTTTAAATAATTTTTTAGCTTTTGGGACGTTGTCTATTATCCATTTTATTTTTGTTGCAGAAAAATATGGGTCTAAAAATAAACCAGTTTTTTTTCTAATTAACTTTTCTTTTTTTTTAATTTTTTTGCAGTAGTTTTCTGTTCTTCTGTCTTGCCAAACAATTGCATTATAAACTGGTTCACCTGTTCTTTTGTTCCAGCATACGGTTGTTTCTCTTTGATTGGTAATTCCTAAGGCTTTAATATTTATTTTTAACTTCTTTGATTTTAACAAAACATTTTTTGTGACTTTGATTGTTGTCGACCAAATTTCGTTGGGATTATGTTCTACCCATCCGTTTTTTGGAAAAAATTGCTTAAACTCTAATTGAGTTGAAATTAATTTTTTGCCACTTTTTGAAAAAATAATTGCTCTAGATGATGTAGTTCCTTGATCAATGGCAAGTATTCCATTCACAAAATACTAATCCTGCCCTAACAATTTCTTTTGTTTTTCAGCCCAAGTACGTATTAAATTATCAACTGCAAGTCCAATAAATGCTACACATAATCCCAACATCAAACCATTGCCAGTTCCTTGTCTGTCAGATAATGCTTTAAGTATATATTGTCCAAGATCAGTTGTCCCAATCATTGCTCCAATAATTACCATAAACAATGCAAATACGACTGTTTGATTAATTCCAAGCATCATGTGTGGAAAGGCTAAGGGTAGTTCTATTCTCATCCATCTTTGAAGTCTGTTAACTCCTGACATTGAGCCTGCATCATGTAATGCTGATGGAACACTTCTTAATCCTTCTATTGTGTATCTTGTTGCAGGTATTGTTGCATAAATTACAACTGCAATTAAAACAGAAGTGTCTGTTACCCCAAATAACATAATTACAGGTATTAAGTAAATAAAAGATGGAAATGTTTGAAGTGTGTCACACACCGCTAATGTAATTTTAGTGCTTGTTTTGTTTTGTGCACTTAAAGTTCCAATTATTATACCTAAAATACCTGAAACAATTACACCGAATGTTGCCATATACATGGTTATTAATGCTCTATCCCACCACTCAGTTAGAGCTATAAATAATGTAAAGCTTCCAACAACAATTGCAGATCTTATTCCTCCAATAATATAACCAGCACCCATAAAAAGTACAAAAGTAGCTACAGCTGGCATTCTTAAGAAGGCATTTTTCATAGGAATTAAAACTTGTGTAATTAACCAAGTATTAAAAACTTTTAGTGGATCAAAAAAGTTATCAAGTATCCAATCTACACCAGAATTCCAAAATGCTTCTGTAGATATTCCTTTATTGTGTGGAACAATAAACAGATAATTAAATCCTTCTTTGAAATAGAATGTTCCAATATATGATAAAATGTACCCAGCTATGACCACTCCAACAAAAATCATAAAATATTTATTTCTTTGAAAGAAAGTTGGATTTTCAAAATAATTTATTTGTTTGTTTGCCCAAGCCAATGACATTTTATCTAATAAAACAGCGATTAGTGTTATACATATTCCCGCTTCTAAAGCTAAACCTATTCGTAATTGGTTCAAAGCTAATAATAAATTCCAGCCTAGTCCTTTTGCTCCAATAAAAGATGCAATAACAGCCATTGCTAAACACTGCATGATAACTTGGTTAACACCAATTAAAATATCTCTACGAGCCGTTGGTATTAATACTTTAAATAAGAGTTGAAAATTACTACATCCGCTCATCTTTCCAGCCTCTATAACTTCTGGTGAAACTTTTCTGAGTCCTAGCAAAGTCAATCTGACCATAGGAGGTGTAGCAAAAATAATAGTTGCTATTGCTCCAGCATGGTCACCAATACCAAATAAAACCATTATTGGAACTAAATAAGAATAGTGTGGCATGGTTTGTGCAACGTTAAGAAGTGGGTTTAAAATATTTTCAACTCTTTTACTTCTGTATGCCCATATTCCAAATCCTAATCCTAATAAGAAAGATATTGGCGCTGCAACCATTACAAAAGATAAAGTTTGCATTGAAGGTTTCCATTGACCAAATGCTGAAATATAAATCATAGTTAATCCAGCAAAGATAGCAAGATTCCTACCATTTAATTTATAACCTAAAACTACAGCTGCACCAGCAACAATAGTCCAAGGAAGTCCCGGTAATTCTGCCCAAGGATTTTTATCTAACCAATCCCAGCTAGTAAATGCTACAACAGTTTCAACACCTCCAATTAAAATTTCTCTTATGAACTCAATCATGAAAAGCATTGATCTAGAAATAATTCTTGTAATATGAAGAACAACTGGACGAGATTTTGTCTCCTGAATATCGCTATCAAAATATTCTATAGGTGCCCATTCATTTAATAGAAAAAAAACTGAGTCATTTATCCATCCAGGCATCCATGCTATAAAAGCAGGTAATCTCCAAAACACACTGTATTTTGTTTGATCTAATTTATCTTTATCAATAAATTCAGTTCCAGCTTTCGCAAATTCATATCCATCAGGAACCTCTATTGCAAAACATAATCCAAAGAACACTAATAACAAAAATGACCATTGGACAGCTTTAGGATATTTTTGAAGAAAAGCCATAATACTTTATTTTTTTTCTTTACCTTGCCCAAAAACAGTTTGGATTATTTTTGAAGGTTTTACACTTCCAACTACATTATTATTTTTATCTATCACACTCACCGGTTTATCCTGACTTAAAATTTTTTCAGCCACTGTCTCAATTATAGCATCTTTTGAAACAGTGATATTGTCAGCATTTTGTCCCCCTGAAGATTTGTCCATTACAGCTTCGATCTTTAAAACTTTTTCTCTTGGCACTTCTTGAGTGAATTTTCTGACATATTCAGTTTTTGGATTTAAAACTATGTCTGCTGGAGTATCTAATTGTTCAATTAAACCATCCTTCATAATTGCTATTCTATCAGCAAGCCTTAGTGCTTCGTCAAAATCATGTGTGATAAATAGAATTGTTTTATTCAAAACTCCTTGAAGTCTCAGAAATTCATCTTGCATTTCTTTTCTAATTAAAGGGTCAAGAGCAGAAAAAGGTTCATCTAAAAACCAAATATCAGGTTCAACTGCAAGTGAACGAGCTATACCTACTCTTTGTTGTTGACCTCCAGATAACTCTCTTGGAAAATAATTTTCTCTACCTTTTAAGCCAACAAGCTCAACCATTTCGACTGCTTTTTGAATACTCTCGTTAGTTTTACTTCCTTTTATTTGCAAAGGAAAAGCTATATTTTCCAAAACTGTTTTGTGGGGAAGTAGGGCAAAACTCTGAAACACCATTCCCATTTTATTTCTTCGTAATTCAATTAATTGTCTCTCGTTCATTGCGAGAAGATCTTGACCTTCAATAAATATTTTCCCTCCAGTTGCATCAGTCAAACGAGATATGCATCTTAACAATGTTGATTTACCCGAACCAGATAAACCCATAACCACAAGCATTTCACCTTTAGAAACCTCAAATGAGGCATTATTAACTCCAACAATACATCCTTCGTCCTGAAATGATTTTGCATCCACGTTACCATTTGCGTTTTGAAGCATTTTTTTGGCGTTAGTTCCAAAAATTTTGTAAACAGACTCACATTTAATTACTGGTGTAGAAGACATATTTAAATAATTATACTATTATTATTAGTGTATTCTCCATCTAAAAATTTTTAATAAAATAAACCCTAGTATCTATACTTGTTCTTAAAAATCCGAGTGCCTCGCCCTCAACTGTTACTGAGTCTGAGGTTCCCTCTAAAGGTTTTACTGTAAATTTTGCAAAACATTTATTTTTACTATCGTTCCAATTGACTGCATATTTTCCGGTAGTACCCCCATTTGCTGTATATAAATTAAATGCTTTAGCATCTGTAATGTTCGCACCCATAATTGCTCTTTGTGTAATTATCTTTGTATTATTACATACGATTTTATATTCTTCTGCTGAAAGCTTTCTTCCTTTATCACTTTCATAAAACGTTAGCACACCTCTTGGTAAACTCTCAATAAATTCATTTGCTTGTTCTTGAATTTTTTTTTCTTCAGCAATTTTTTTTTCAGCATTTGGATCTGGTCCAAAAAAAATATTAAGTACAAAGAACGTAAAGAAAATTACAATTGTTAAACTTACTAAACCTATTGAATTTTTATAATTTTCAGACAATCTATAAATGTTACTTAACATGGTTACCCTCATTCCATGTCCCTTCCATCACTTTGCCATCA
>CACMXM010000020.1 GCA_902617645.1 uncultured Pelagibacteraceae bacterium
AACTTTTCAAAAATATTTGAATAAAGTTAAATTTATAAATGAAATATCTATCAAACAAAGACGGCTTTCTTGGTATTGACAATAAATTTAAATTTAAAGAAAAAGTAGTTATAGTTCCATTTGGTCTTGAAAAAACTGTAAGTTATGGAAGTGGAACAAAAAATGGTCCAAAAGAAATAATTAAAGCCTCTCATCAAGTAGAGCTTTACGATGAAGAATTGAATTGTGAACCATTTAAAAAAATAGGTATAAAAACATTAAAACCATTTAAAATAAAAAATAATATTAATGATGCACTTAAACAGATATCTTTAATTAATAAAAAAATTTTAGATAAAAATATTTTTCCTATGACTTTTGGGGGTGAACATTCAATTACCCCAGGATGTATTGAGCCTTTTAGTAAAAGATACAAAAAAATTTGTATTTTACATTTTGACGCTCACGCAGATTTACGAGAAAGTTATAATGGACAAAAATTTTCCCACGCTTCGGCTATAAGAAGATGTCTTGATTATCGTAATATTTCTATAATTTCCTTTGGAATTAGAAATATTTCTCAAAGTGAAATCTCATATTTAAAAAAAAATTCATCCAAAATAAAAATATTTTGGGCAAAAGATAAAACCAAGTGGGATCTCAAAAAATTTAAAAAGCTTATAAAAAATAAAACGGTTTATTTAACCTTTGATGTAGATGGTTTGGATTCAAGCATTATGCCAGCAACAGGTACACCAGAACCTGGTGGTTTATTTTGGGATGAGACTTTAGAAATTATAAAAATTGCTGCAAAAAATTCAAAAATTGTTGGGGCTGATATTAATGAACTATCTCCAATAAAAGGTTTTAACTCTTATAATTTTCTTGTCGCTAAATTAGCTTACAAAATTTTATCGTATAAATTTTTATACTAAATTTTGGCAGTCTTTAATGTTCCTAACAGAAGTCTAAATGGAATTAACATTACTAGTGCTACAAATATTTTTACTGCCAAATCTCCTAATGATAATGTTACCCAAGGTATTCCTGTTCCATAGAATGAAATCGAGAAGAACAAAAATGTATCAACAGTTGAACCTATTAACGAAGATGTTAATGGAGCGACAAACCATTTCTTCTTCCTTAAATGATCAAAAATTTGAACATCTAGCAACTGAGCAATTATAAAAGCTGAACCCGAACCAATAGCTATTCTTACAGAGATTAGGTCAGAATAGTTTGTGGCAAATATCAATGTAAATAAAATTCCAATTGTAAATCCTATATATACTATTTTTCTAGCAACTATTTTACCAAATGATCTGTTTGCAAGATCAGTTATCAGAAAAGCTATAGGATAACTGAAGGCTCCATATGTGAGAATATTTTCAAGACCATAATATTTAATAGGGAACTGTACGAGATAGTTTGATGCTAAAACAACTAATCCCATCATAAAAGCGAGGGAAAGAAATATTTTATTCATCAAGCTGATTTATTTAATAAAGTTTTTTTAATTTTTTTTAATCTGAAAGAAAGATTTTTTGTTTTTGCTGATTTTATAAATTGGTCAAAACTTCCTTTTTTATCGACCGATCGTATTCCAGAGTTTGAAACAGTAAGTTTTAAACTTTTATTTAACATTTCACTCTTGAATCTTACTTTTTTTAGGTTTGGTAAAAATCTTCTTTTAGTTTTATTATTAGCGTGACTTACCTTATGTCCCTTTAGAGGTATTTTTCCGGTTAATTCGCATTTTTTCGACATAAAAACTAAGAATGTATATGCGTAGAAAATTACTCAGTCAAGTTTATTTTTAGAACCTACTAATTCAGAAATATTATTTACGCCTGTTTTTTTTATAATTTCTATCAATTCATCATTTATATTAGATACTATGTTTGGACCTTTAAAAACCATTCCAGTATAAAGTTGAACAAGTTTTGCACCATTTATTATTTTTTCGTAAACTGATCTACCACTATCAATTCCACCAACTCCGATAATTGTAATATCTGATTTTAAACTTTTAAAAAATTCATTAATTAGAAAATTTGATTTATTTTCAAGAGGTTTGCCTGATAGTCCTCCTTTTTCTAATTTGTTAATATTTTTTAAATTTTCTCTTGTTCTATCAGTCGAGTTTGAGATGATTACCGTTTTGATTTTATTATTAGTTAAAACTTCACATATTCTATCTATACTTTTATTTTCGATATCTGGAGAAATTTTTAAGGCAATCGGTATATTTGTTTTCAATTTAGTCTTTTCAGTTTGAATTTCTTTGAGAAGTTCATCCAGTTCATCATCTTTGTGAAAGCTCCTTAAATTTTCAGTATTTGGAGATGAGATATTTACTGTTAAATAATCACAAATGTCATGAAATTTTTTTAAACCTTCCAGATAGTCTTTTACTCGGTTTTTTGTATCTTTATTGGGTCCAATATTTATTCCTAAAAGTCCCTTTGGTGAATTTGACAATATTCTTGCTCTCACCTTGTCAGAACCTGAATTATTAAACCCTAATCTATTTATCAAAGCCTCGTCTTCTTCAAGTCTAAACACTCTTGGTTTAGGGTTACCGTATTGCTTGAGCGGGGTGACTGTACCAACTTCAACAAAACCAAATCCCATTTTAAACAAAGAGTTATATACCTCGGCATCTTTGTCAAAACCTGCTGCAATACCAATAGGATTCGGTATTTTTTTTCCAAAGATATTCAATTCAAGAATTTTATTTTTTTGAACTGTTTTATTTGGAATATAATTCAACTTTAAGGCTTTAATTGCCAAATTATGCGCTGTTTCAGGGTCTAATTTAAAAATTAATCCTCGTATTTTTTCAAACATTATTTATTTTTTGTTTTATTAGATTTTTAGTTTCGTTAACTCCAAAAAAACTTATAAAAAAACCCATCCTTGGACCATTTTCAACTCCAAAAACAACCTCATAAATTAATTTGAACCAGTCACGTAAATTTTCTTTGTAACCGTTATCTTTTCCAACAGAATAAATTTTTGTTTGGATATCCTCTGGTTTCATGTCATCGTTACAATTATCTAAAGTATTTATCAGAGCCTCTAAGGCATTTTTTTCATCCTTATTGGGCTTTTTATATTTTTTAGTTTTCTTAATTACATCATTAAAATATTTAATTGCATATCCTATTAATTTATCAAAAATGGTTTGATTTTTCTCTGAAATATCTTTTTTATATTTTTTCACAAATTTCCATAAAAGATCTTTGTTATCTGCATTGCTTGTTTCAACAAGGTTAAGCAACATAGAAAAACTCATAATATAATTTTCCTTAGGCATTTTAGAATTATGTACATGCCAAACTGGATTCATAAGAATTTGAAGATCATTCTGAGATTTCCCTTTTTCAATAAAGTCTAAATATTCATCTACTGATTTTGGTATTATTTCTTTATATAGTTTTTTTGCTCTTTTAGGGTTTTGATACATAAACAAGGATAAACTTTCGGGTGATGCATATTCTAGCCATTGCTCAATTGTTATTCCATTACCTTTTGACTTAGAAATTTTCTCACCTTTTTCGTCTAAAAACAACTCATAAGCAAAACCACTTGGGCATTTTTTTCCAAGCAAATTAATAATCTTGGTAGACAAAATCGCGCTCTCGATTAGATCTTTACCATACATTTCAAAATCAATATCTAAAGCATACCATCTCATTGCCCAATCAACTTTCCATTGTAATTTACAATTTCCATCTAAAATACTTGACTCAAGTTTTTGACCTTTGTTATCAAAAATAATTTTTGAATTTTTTTCGTCTATCTCTATTACAGGTATCTCTAAAACTTTTTTTGAATTAGGGCAGATAGGCAAAAATGGAGAATAAGTTTTTTGTCTTTCCTTTCCGAGTGTAGGTATTATTATATCCATAATTCCATTATAGTTTTTCAATATAAGTTTGAGTGTCTCATTAAAAAAACCTGTCTTGTAAAGATTAGTCGAACTTTTAAAAGTATACTTAAACTTAAATTCATCCAAGAATTTTTTTAGCATCTCATTATTATGCACACCGAAACTTTCATATTTTTCAAAGGGGTCTGGAACAAGTGTTAAAGGTTTATGCAAATTATCCTCTAATTTTTTTACATTAGGGATATTGTCCGGAACTTTTCTAAGACCATCCATGTCATCAGAAAAAGTAATAATTTCTTTCGGCAAATCTGTAATTTGATCCAGTGCGTTTACTATCATGGACGTTCTAGCAACTTCACCAAAAGTACCAATATGTGGAAGTCCGCTAGGGCCATAGCCTGTTTGCAATATAATTTTACCTTTCTTTTTTATTGACGTTTCCCTTTCATTAAGAATTTTTTTTGCCTCAATAAAAGGCCATGCATTTGTCTTATCTAAATTGGCTTTATCAATCACAAGTTTTCAAAAATTCACATATTTGGTTGTTTTTATTAATTCTTATAGTGTTGAAATTTATTTACCATAAAATAATGTCCAAACAAAATGTCCAATTATAAAACAGTTTTTTTCATTATTGGTGTACTGCAAATAATTCTTGGAATATTTATGGCTATTCCAATTATAATACAGTTAGTTTTTTCTGAACTTGATTCCTCTTTTATTGTATCTTCAGTAATTACGCTAGTATTTGGCGTTTTGTTTGTTTTATCCAATCTAGATTATAATAAAAAAATCAATCTACAGCAGGCGTTTCTTCTAACTACTCTGTCTTGGCTTACAATTGCAATATTTGGTGCTTTACCTTTTTATTTTTCAAATTTGAATTTGTCTTTTACAGACTCTTTTTTTGAGAGCATGTCTGGTCTTACTACAACGGGTTCAACTGTAATAACAAATTTAGAAATTGTACCTAAAAGTATTTTGCTTTGGAGAGCGCTACTACAATGGCTTGGAGGTATAGGAATTATAGTAATGGCAATTACTTTAATGCCTATTATGAATATTGGTGGAATGCTTCTTTTTAAAGTTCTTAATACAGATTCTTCTGACGATATTTTACCTTCTTCAAAAGAAATATCTTTAAAATTAGTTTTTATTTATTTTACATTAACTTTAATATGTGCTGCAGCATATAAAATATTCGGAATGAATTTTTTTGATAGCTTAACACATTCCATGACAACAATTGCTACAGGTGGTTTCTCGAATTATAATGAATCTATTGGGTATTTTAATAATATAAAAATAGAAATAACTGCAATTTTATTTATTATACTGGGGAGTATACCATTTATTGCGTATATAAAATTTTTAAATGGTAATAGGAAAGTTTTTTTAAATGATACACAGGTAATAACTTTTATAAAAATAACAATAACTTCTATTCTAATAATTTTAATTTATTTATTTTTTAAACTCGAAAGTTTTGGTTTAACAGATTTAAGATCAGTAATTTTTAACTCAATATCAATTTTAACAGGCACTGGATATGTAACTGGCCAGTTTGACCAATGGGGAAGTTTTTCGTTATTTTATTTTTTAATCTTAATGTTTATTGGGGGTTGTGCAGGATCTACTACATGTGGAATTAAAATTTTTAGAGTTCAAATTTTATATAAGTTTGTGATGACACAGCTAAAAAAAATTATTTATCCAAGAGGAATTTTTGTAATAAAATACGAAAATAATAATGTTAATGATAAATTCTTAGCCTCAATTATCTCTTTTATATACTTATATATTTTAATTTTCTTTTTTATAACAGCACTCCTATCTATAACTGGTTTAGATTTCCTAACCTCGATTTCTGCTGCAGCCACATCAATTTCTAATGTTGGTCCAGGACTTGGGTCTGTAATTGGCTCAAATGGAAATTTTTCAACATTACCTGATGCTTCTAAATGGATTTTAAGTGCGGGTATGATATTAGGAAGATTGGAATTATTTGCTATATTAGTTTTATTTTTACCGTCCTTTTGGAAAAAATGATTGAAATAAAAAAAGAAAAAAAATTTTTTGATACTGTAAAATTCTATTTTGACATGAGAATGTTAAAAATTTTACTGTTAGGAGCCATCAGTGGCTTTCCCTGGGTAATTATAGGAAGCAGTTTAAGTTTGTGGTTAAAAGAAGAAGGTTTATCAAGATCCACTATTGGATGGGCTGGATTAATTTTTGCAGTTTATGCCTTTAACTATTTTTGGGCACCATTAATTGACAGAATTCAGATACCCTTTTTGACAAAAAAAATTGGTCATAGAAAGTCTTGGATTTTTTTAATGCAGATAATAATTTTAATTGGGTTAATATTCTGGAGCTTTATAAACCCAGTACAAAATCTAAATCTAGTTATTGGTGCAGGATTAATTATTGCTCTAGCCTCAGCCACACAGGATATAACTGTGGATGCCTTGAGAATTGAGCAAATAAAAAAGGAGGAAAAAGAAGCTATGGCCGCAGGAGCAGCGGTAGCAGTAGTTGGTTGGTGGTCGGGTTATAAATTAGGAGGTGTAATCGCTTTAACGTTGGCGGATTTTTTAGAAAATTTAGGAATAGAAAATTATTGGCAATTATCTTTTTTAGGTTTGGGTGTAATTATAATTTTATTAAATATAGGCATTTTATTTATTAAAGAAGGAAATTTTTTTAATATAAAAAGTTCTCATCTTGAATTAGATGAAAAAATTTTAGATAAACTAAATTATAATAATATATTTACTAAAATTTTAGCTTGGGTTACTTCGACTATTTCTGGCCCTTTAATAAGTTTTTTTAAAAAAAATGGAAAAGGAATAGCTATTGGAATTATAAGTTTTATTTTTCTTTTTAAAATTGGAGAAGCTTTCTTAGGAAGAATGTCTGTAATTTTTTATAAAGAAATTGGCTTTTCTAAATCCGATATAGCTCTTTATTCAAAAACTTTTGGTTGGATAACTACAGTAATTTTTACTTTATTAGGAGGAATGTTCGCGATCCGGTCAGGGGTTATAAAATCGATGTTTTTGGCAGGAATATTGATGGCATTAACAAATGTTCTTTTTTCTTTTTTAGCATGGAGTGATAAATCATATTTATTATTTGCAATAGCGGTTATTTTAGATGATATGGCGGCTGCTTTTGCAACAGTTGCTTTTGTTGCTTTTATATCTTTATTAGTAGATAGAAATTATACTGCTACACAATATGCTCTGCTTGCTTCTTTAGGTACAGCAGGAAGAACTACACTTGCCTCTTCCTCAGGTGCGTTAGTAGATTGGCTAAATGGTGATTGGGGCATATTTTTCATAATTACAGCTTTAATGGTAATTCCATCACTTGTTCTTCTATATCTGATGAAAAATAAAATTAAAATTAATGACTGATTTATTTTCAACATCATTAATAAGAAATATTTATAAAAAACCATCAAAAAAATCAGAGGTTACAAGTCAAATAATATACGGAGAAAAAATAAGAATTCTTAAATTTACAAATAAATGGTTAAAAATTAAGACATATAATGACAATTATTCTGGTTATATTAAAAACGAAAAACTTAAAGAAGGATTAAAAATTATTTTTAAAACTAATAAATTGAAAACTAGAATATTTTCTCAAAATAAAAAAAAGAATTTTCTTACATTTAATAGCAGATTACCAATCATTACTAAAAGAAAAAAGCTTATAGAATTTGAGAAAGGTAAATGGGTTAAAAGGTCAGATATTAAACCAATAAATCACAAAGACAGAAATTTTATTAGAATTTTAAAATCTTTTATAAATTGTAAATATACTTGGGGTGGCAAATCTTATAAAGGTATAGACTGCTCAGCACTTATTCAATTGTACTATCTTTATAATAATAAATTTTTTCCTAGAGATACAAAGGACCAAATATCTTTTAAAAAATGCAAAAAAAAATTAATCAAATTTTCAAGAGGCGACATTATCTACTGGAAGGGTCATGTAGCTGTTTGCCTGAATAGAAATAAACTTATTCATGCGTACGGACCTAGAAAAAAAGTATTAATAATGAATATAAAAAAAACTATTGAATTAATTAACGAAACAGCAAAACTCAAGGTTAAAAAAATAATAAAAATTTAAAAAAATGAATCTAGAGGAAAAATTTAATATTTTAGTAAATAAAATGAATTTTGGTCACTATGATGAAGTTATTTTTGAAGCTAACTATTTAATTAAAAAATTTCCAAAACAAGAAGCCTTATATAATCTTTTAGCTCTCACTTACCAGGCAAAAGGCGAATATGATAAATCAATTGACCTATTAAATAACGCGTTAAAAAGAAGTAAAAATAACACAAATTTTTTAAATAATATTGGACTAGGGTATTACAGAAAAAAAGATTACATCAAAGCAGAAGGTTATTTTAATAAAGTTTTAGAATTAAATCCAAGATTTATAAATACTATTAATAATCTTGCTGGTTTATACAATGAAATTAACAATACAAATGAAAGTGAGAGGCTTTACTTGAAGGCTTTGAGTATTAATGACAATGTTTTAGAGACAAATTATAATTATGCATCATTTCTTCAAACTCTAGGAAGATATACTGAAGCAGAAAAATATTATCGAAAAACTTTGGATATTAATAAAGATTTTACAAGAGCTGATAAAAGTCTAGCAATGTTAAAAAAATATAAAAAGAGTGATAAATATATTTCCTCTTTAGAAGAAAAAATAAAAAATAAAAATCTCCATAGATCAAATATCAAAGATCTATCTTTTGCTTTGGGGAAAATATACGAGGATATAGGTGAATACAAAAAATCTTTTGAATATATTAAGATGGCAAATGATATTAAAAAGCAGTTAACAAAATTCGATATTAATAACGAAATCAAATTTTTTACAAAAATAAAAAATTTTCATGAAAATACCAAAATAAAAAATTTACAAATAACTGAAACTAAAAAAAAAATAATATTTATTTTAGGTATGCCTAGAACAGGAACATCTTTAGTGGAGCAAATTATATCTAGTCACGATAAAGTTTATGGTTCTGGAGAATTACCATTTTTAGACCAGTACTTCAGAAGATATCTAGAAAATTTTGAAGAACAACAAAACGTAGAGGTAGATCTTGCAAAATTTAAAGAAAATTATTTAACCATAATTGAAAAGATGACAAGTTCTGATGTTGTTACAGATAAAGCACCACTTAACTTTAGATGGATAGGATTAATCAAATTAATATTTCCAAATGCAATTATAATTCATTGCAAAAGAGATCCTCTTGAAAACAGTTGGTCCATATACAAAAATGATTTTGAGGGGGGAATGTTATTTTCCAACAATGCCCAAGACATAGCAAGTTATTACAATATTTATCTAAATTTAATGTCTTATTGGAAGAGTACTTTTAATAAAGATATTTATGACCTGAATTATGAAGACTTAATAAATAATCCAGAAAGCAAAATTAGAGAAATGATCGCTTTTTGCGGGTTAAATTGGCAAGACGCGTGCTTAGAATATTACAAAAATAAAAAATCAATTAAGACTGTAAGTTTTAGCCAAGCAAGAAAACCTATTTATAAAGACTCATTGAAAGGTACTGCAAAATTTAAAAATTATATTCAAGATTTAGAAAATGCGCTATCTTCTTCCAAAGTCAGGTAAATTAACGTCTTGTTTTGAAGAAACTATTTTTTTTCGAATTTTTTTAGACTCTTGCATTATTTTAATTAGTTTTTTCTCATTTTTTGTATTAATTAATTTTTTTATTTGACGCATATTGTTTAGGAAAAGGTCAATTCCCTTAGTAATGTTTTTACGATTATTGAGGAAAATATCCTTCCACATAATCTCATTTGAGGCTGCAGTTCTTGTAAAATCTCTCAGACCGCCTGCACTAAATTTAACTATATTTGATTTTTTTTTCTTCTCAAAGTTCATTGCCGTTTTTACCATATTATAAGCAACAAGGTGTGGAATATGGCTAGTAATTGAAAAAATATGATCGTGCTCTTTTTTCTCCATGTAAACTATATTGCATCCAATTTTGGCCCAAAATTTAGATAAAATTTCCATATGTTTTTTATTTATATTTCTATCTTTTATTAAAACACACCATTTATCAGAAAATAATTTTTCGTTCCCAAACTTAGGACCACTTACTTCAGAACCTGCAATTGGATGGCTTGAAATCCAACTTATATTTTTTTTAATTCTAGGTTTTATTTTTCTAAATATTGTTTCCTTTGCTGAGCCAACATCAGTAACTATTGTATTTTTATTAATATATTTTTCTATGTTGTTAAAAATTTTTAAATACTCGCCTAAATGAGTACAAATTATTATCATATCCATTTTAGGAATTTGTTTTTGGGAGCCTTTTAAAACCTCACAATTGAATCTTAGTTTTTTAATTTGATTTATATGTTTTTTTGATTTTTCTAAAATAAAGATTTTTTTTGATATTTTTTTTTTAGTTGTAGCTCTTAAAATTGAAGAGCCAATTAAGCCACATCCAACGATTAAAATTTTTTTAAACATTTTTTAATATTTGTGTTATCTCTTTGAGAAACAATTTATTTTCTGCACTGTTTCCAATAGTTAATCTCAAATGGTTATCAATCCCGTAAGTATTCATTTCTCTGAGTATAATTCCTTTGCTTTCTAATTTTTTTTCAACTGTAATTGCTGTCAGCTTACAACGATTAAAATTAAGTAAAAGAAAATTTGCACTTATTTTATTTGAGTAAATATCAAACTCCTCCAGACTTTTTTTAATTTTTTTACTCCAATATAAGTTATGTTTAATTGATTTTTTAATAAATTTATTATCTTTTAAAGCCTCAATTGCACATAGCTGTGCAATTTCATTAACATTAAACGGTGGTTTAATAAAATTCAAAGCTTGAATAATTTTTTTATCTCCATAACCCCACCCGATTCTTAAAGCTGCTAATCCATAGATTTTCGAAAAAGTTCTTAATATGAAAACATTTTTAGAATTTTTAAAAATCTTTAATCCTGATGCATATTTGTTATCCTTCATATATTCATAATATGCATCATCTATTACTAACAAAATATCTTTTCTTAATTGTTTTCTTAAATTAATTAATTCATTTCTGTAAAGATATGTACCTGTGGGATTATTAGGATTTGCTAAAAAAACTATTTTTGTTTTTTTATTCACTTTATTAATTATATTATCTATCGAAATCTTAAAATTTTTTTCTTTCGAAAAAACTACTTTAGCGCCTGAAATAGATGAATAAATTCTGTACATTAAAAAACTAAATTCTGGAACAATTACTTGATCACCTTTGCTTAAAAATAGTTGGCATAGCATTTGAATAATCTCATCGGACCCGGATCCACAAATTACTTTATTGGCATCACAATTAAATTTAATTGAAATTTGTTTTCTTAATAATTTAGAGGTGTAATCTGGATATTTTGAAGTGCTTACATTTTTTCTTAAAATTGCTTTCACTTTTGGACTTGCACCTAACGCAGACTCGTTAGCGGATAATTTTATTATTTTTCTAGTTTCTTTTAAATTTGGAATTTCGTATTTTCCTGGCTTATAAGATTGAAATTTTAGTTTTTTAAATTTGGCTAATTTCATAATTATATATTTTTCTGGTATTTATAGTTAAATTATAATTTATTTAAATTAAATAAGTAAAATTCCTATTAAAATTTGACATATAAAATTCTATAATGTAAGAACAACTTGCGCTGATTTAAACTGAATTGCGAGCGCTTAAAAAAAACCGCTAAATAAGTTTTTTTTCTCCAATTCATCAGCATTTAAATATGAACAAATTTAAAGATATAAAGAAAATAATTGTTGAAAAACCGTTAAAATTAGATTGTGGACAGACAATTAATAATTACCCATTAGCATATGAAACTTATGGAAAATTAAACGGCGACAGAAGTAATGCTATAATGATTTTTCATGCTTTGACTGGAGATCAATTTGCATCTGGAATAAATCCAATTACAAAAAAAGATGGTTGGTGGAGTTATGCTCTTGGACCTGGAAAGGCAATTGATACTGATAAATACTTTGTAATAGCTTCAAACGTTATAGGTGGGTGCATGGGTTCTTTTGGTCCAAGTGATATTAATCCTGACACAAAAAAACCTTATGGTACAAACTTTCCGGTTATCACAATTAATGACATGGTTAATGCTCAATATAATCTCTTAGATTATTTTAAAATTGAAAAATTATTCAGTGTTATTGGGGGATCTATGGGTGGAATGCAGGTACTTCAGTTTGTATCCAACTTTCCTAATAAAGCTCTTACTGCAATTCCAATTGCTTGTACTGCAAGTCATTCTGCTCAAAATATAGCCCTAAATGAACTTGGCAGACAATCAATAATGGCCGATAGAAACTGGCAAGATGGATTTTATGAGGAACAAAATAAACAACCAGATAAAGGGCTTGCAGTTGCAAGAATGGCGGCTCATATTACTTATTTATCCAAAGCAGGGCTGCAAGAAAAATTTGGGAGAAAATTGCAAGAGAGAGACGATCTAAAATTTAGTTTTGATGCTGATTTTCAAATAGAAAGTTATTTAAGATATCAAGGATCAGTTTTTGTTGATAGATTTGATGCAAATAGCTATTTGTATATTACAAGAGCTATGGATTATTTTGACTTAACAAAAAAATTTGGTGGAAATTTATCAAAAGCTTTCGAGAAAAGTAACACTAAGTTTTTTATTATATCGTTTACGTCAGATTGGCTTTACCCAACTTCTGAAAATAGAGATATTGTAATTGCTCTAAATGCTATTGGTAAAAATGTTGGATTTGTTGAAATTTCATCTGATAAAGGTCATGATTCTTTCTTACTTGATGTTCCAGATTTTTTAAACACCGTTAAATATTTTTTAAATACTTCTTACAAAGAAATTAAATGAAAAAAGAATTTTATAATATTGCAAAATTAGTAACTCAAAATTCTAAAGTTTTAGATGTAGGATGTGGAAATGGTGAACTTATGAAATATATTACAGAAAATATTAGCAAAGATATTAGAGGAATTGAGTTGTCAAAATCCAACGTACAAAAATGTGTTGAAAAAGGTTTAACAGTCATCGAGGGTAACGCAGAGAAAGATTTAATGCAATTTCCAGATGGTTCTTTCGATTTTGTAATTCTCAGTCAAACTTTACAGGCTTTTTTAGATCCAGAAAATGTATTGAATGAACTACTAAGGATTGGAAAAAAAGCAATTGTATCAATTCCAAATTTTGGGCATTGGAAAGTTAGATTACATTTACTTCTAAAAGGTACAATGCCAGTAACCGAAAATTTACCAAATGAGTGGTATAATACACCAAACTTACATATGTGCACTATTAAAGATTTTGAAAATTATTGTAAAAAAAGAGATATTAAAATTAATTTAAAAAATTTGAAATTTCAAAATTTTTTTTCAGAATTAGGAATTTTTATATTGGAGAAATAAAATGAAAATAGAAATAATCAAATGTCTCGAAGATAACTTTTCGTATTTACTAATTAATGAAAAAAATTCTGATGCGTGTGTAGTCGATCCTGGAGAGGCTAAACCAGTTTTGAAATTCATTGAAAAAAATAAAATAAATTTAAAGTATATTTTGAATACTCATCACCACGGAGATCATATAGGTGGTAATAACACATTAAAAAATAAATTTAGTGCGAAAATTCTTGCGTCTGAAAATGATAGAGAAAGAATTCCTGAGATTGATATTTTTTTAAGCGATGGTCAAATTTGGAAGGACGATATATTTGAGTTTAAAGTTATTAGTGTTCCAGGACATACTATGGGACATATCTGTTTTTACTTTTTTAATGAAAAAATAGTCTTTACTGGAGACACATTATTTTCCCTAGGATGTGGAAGAGTTTTTGAAGGAAGTAATGAGGATATGTTCAATTCATTAACAAAATTAAAAAGTTTGCCGCCAGTAACCAAGGTATATTTTGGGCACGAATATACATTAAATAATTCTATTTTTTGTAGTAAATTTGATGAAAATAATTCTGAACTTGATAGAAAAATTATTGATATTAAAAAAAAATTAAATAATGGACTTCCTACTGTTCCATCCTCGATAAAAGATGAATTAGATTGTAATATTTTTTTGAGAGCAAAAACCTTGAAAGAATTTTCAAAATTACGGGATTTAAAGGATAATTTTTAATCGATAATCCTTGACTAAAAATACCTTAGATCTATATTGCAGCATTATTTAGGATAAATTTTATGTCATTTGCAGTCATACAAACTGGTGGAAAACAGTACAAAGTTAAAGCTGGAGAGATACTTAAAGTTGAGAAATTGATCGACAAAGACAAGGTTGAGTTTAAGAATATCTTAGCTTATGGAGATGAAAAAAATGCTGAGGTTGGCTCTCCAAAAATTGAAGGTGCGAAAGTTGAAGCTGAAATTTTAAAAAATGGTAAAAATAGAACTGTTTTAGTTTTCAAGAAAAGAAGAAGAAAAAATTCAAGAAGAAAAAATGGACATAGACAAGAATTTACATTGGTAAGAATAAGTAAAATTTTTGCTAAAGATGGCAAAGTACTCTCGGAAGCTGAAAAATATAAAAAAGTAGAGAAAGAAAAAACTAAAAAAGAAGAAGCTAAAAAGTAAATATAGAGAATAAATTATGGCAACAAAAAAAGCAGGTGGATCGTCAAGGAACGGAAGAGATAGTGCTGGTAGAAGACTTGGTGTCAAAATTTATGCAGGCCAAAAAGTCATTCCGGGCAATATAATTGTAAGACAAAGAGGTACAAAAATATTTCCTGGAGAACATGTCGGAATGGGAAAAGATCATTCAATTTTTTCAAAAATTAAAGGAACAGTTGAATTCAAAAAAACAAAATCAGATAGAACTTTTGTATCTGTAAAGCCCAATTAATATACAACATATTAAAATAAAGGTGTTGTATTATGAAATTTTTAGATCAAGTCAAAATATTTGTTAAAGCGGGTGATGGTGGATCAGGATCTCCAAGTTTTAGAAGAGAAAAATTTATAGAATTTGGAGGACCGGATGGTGGTGATGGTGGCAAAGGTGGATCAGTAATTTTAAAATCTGAAAGAAACCTAAATACATTAATCGACTATAGATATCAGCAACATTTTAAGGCTCAAAGAGGAGGAGATGGTAAAGGAAAAAAAATGACTGGCAAAGGTGGGGAGAACCTTTACTTAAAAGTCCCAATCGGAACTCAAGTTTTTGAGGAAGATAATAAAACACTTATTTTTGATTTTAAAAAGAATAATGATGAATTTGTTGTTGCG
>CACMXM010000021.1 GCA_902617645.1 uncultured Pelagibacteraceae bacterium
AATTGCAAATTATAAATTTACAACACTCAATCCTAATTTAGGAGTTGCAGTTTATGATGATAAAGAAATTACTCTTGCCGATATCCCTGGTTTAATTGAAGGGGCACATTCAGGTGTAGGTTTGGGAATTAAATTTTTAAAACATATTGAAAGATGTAAAACACTTCTTCATTTAATAGATATTAACGAGGAAGATCTCGTATCATCATATAAACAAGTGAGAAATGAACTTAAAAGTTACGGAAAGGAATTGATTAAAAAAAAAGAAATTATAGTATTCAATAAAATTGACCTGCTTCAAAAAAATAATATAGATAAAAAAGTTAAAGATTTTGAAATAAAAATTAAAAAGAAAACATTTAAAATGTCCACAATTCAGTCGAAAAGTGTTTCAAACATAAAATCTAAGTTAATAAATTATGTATCTTAAAAATTCAAAAATTGTTGCTGTAAAAATTGGATCATCTTTATTAATTGATAATAATATGAAAATAAGGACAAAATGGTTAACCGAATTCTCTAAGGATGTTAAAAAGCTAGTAGATCAAGGTAAGAAAGTGATAATTATTACCTCTGGCGCTATAGCTCTAGGATGTAAAAAATTAAATTTAAAAAAAACAAATTTAAAGTTGGATAAAAGTCAGGCAGTGGCTTCGATTGGACAAATAGAATTAATGAACCTTTTTTAAAAAAAACTTCAATAAAGTAAAATTAAATCTTTCACAGATACTCCTAACTCTTGAGGACACCGAGCAAAGAAGAAGAGCAATCAACGCAAAAAGGACAATAAATAATTTATTTCAACTTGGTTTTGTGCCCATAGTTAATGAAAATGATAGCATTGCTACATCTGAAATAAAATATGGTGATAACGACAGATTAGCCTCTAGGGTAGCTCAAATTTCAAGTGCGGATTGTTTAGTTTTACTTTCAGATGTTAACGGTCTCTATACAAAAAATCCTAAATTATTTAAAGATGCAACTTTAATTAAAGAAATTAATAAAATTGACGAAAGAATCGAAAGAACTGCAAGTAATGAAAGTGGTATATATGGAACTGGTGGAATGAAGACCAAAATTGATGCCGCAAAAGTTTGTCAAAAATCTGGGTGCCAAATGGTAATTGCAAATGGACTAATTTTAAGACCTATAGACCAAATTCAAAAAAAAAATAATTGTACCTGGTTTATTACAGAGGTGTCTAAACTTGATGCAAGAAAGAAATGGATAATAAGCTCAATTTCTCCAAAAGGTGAATTAATTATTGACGATGGAGCAATTAAAGCTTTAAAACAAGGTAAAAGTTTGCTTGCAGCTGGTATTAAAAAAGTAAATGGAAAATTTAATAAAGGTGACCATATTAAAATTCTTAACAAAAATATGATCGAATATGCAAGAGGTTTGAGTTCTTTTTCCTCTGAGGAAATTATAAAAATAAAAGGTCAACATTCAAATAAAATACAAGAAATATTAGGATATATTGCAAAATCTGAAGTTGTCCATAAAGATGATATGGTGGCCATATGATAAAAAGATATTTTGAAATAATTGGAAGAAGATCTAAAAAGGCTTTTGAAAATAAGGTTAAAAATGAGTTGAAGAATAAAGTCTTAAATCATTATGCACATTCGATTCAAAAAAATGTAAAATCTATATTATTACAAAATAAAAAAGATATTAGTTACGCAAAAAAAATTGGATTAAAAGATAATTTTATTTCCAGATTAGAATTAGATACAAAAAAACTTAGAGCCATTATAAGTTCGATCAATTCAATATCAAAATTAAAAGATCCAACTGATAGAATACTAGAACAGTGGAAGAGACCAAATGGTTTAAAAATTAAAAAAGTTTCAGTTCCAATAGGAGTAATAGGAGTGATTTATGAAAGTAGACCAAATGTTACCTCGGATGTTTCTTGCCTGTGTTTTAAATCAGGTAATTCTGTTATTTTAAAAGGAGGCTCTGAAGCATACTTTACCAATAAAATTTTATCTAACCTATTTAGAAGATCTTTAAAATTTCATAAAATTGATCCTAATTTCGTTCAATTTGTAAACATGAGAAGTAGAAAGGTTGTAGATCACATGCTTTCTAAAATGACAAAATATATTGATATAATAATTCCAAGAGGAGGGAAAAGTTTAGTTAAAAAGGTTCAAGATACCTCAAAATTGCCAGTTATAGGTCATCTAGAAGGCTTGTGTCATACGTACATTGACAGTAGTGCGAATTTAAAAATGGCTTTAAAAGTAGTTTTAAATGCTAAGCTTAGAAATACTGCAATTTGTGGTGCAACAGAAACTATTCTATTAAATGATAAGTTAATTAAAAAATTTTCTAAATTATTAATCACAAAATTGGAAAATAATGGATGTGTGGTTTATACAGATAATAAAATTAGAAAAGTTTATAAGGGAAACAGTTTTTTAGCGTCTGAAAAAGACTGGATGACTGAATATTTAACTTCAAAGATATCTATTAAATCAGTTAAAAATGTAATTGAAGCTATAAATCATATAAATAAATATGGAACTCAACACACTGACGCAATTATTTGCAAGAACAAAAAAACGTCTAAAATTTTTTTAAAAAATGTTAAAAGTTCAATAGCTATGCATAATACATCAACTCAATTTGCAGATGGTGGGGAATTTGGTTTTGGAGCAGAGGTGGGAATTTCTACGAACAACCTACCACCTAGAGGTCCAGTAGGATTAGGTCAATTAGTATCCTATAAATATGAAGTTTTTGGATCAGGACAAATAAGAAAATAAATTGAATAATTTATTGAAAAATAGAATTGGAATTTTAGGAGGGAGTTTCGATCCAGCGCATAAAGGTCATATTAAAATTTCACAAGAGGCAAAAAAAAGATTTAATCTAAAAAATGTTTTTTGGGTTGTTACAAAAAAAAATCCCTTTAAAAAAAAGAGTTTCTATAGCTTGTCTCGAAGAATAACCCTCGCAAAAAAATTAAGTAATAAAAATAAATTTATAAAAGTTATTTTTGTAGAAAATAAATGTAAATCTAATAGGGCTTACAAATACATAAAATATTTGAGTAAAAAACATATCAATGATGATTTTTATTTTATAATTGGTGCTGATAATCTTATAAATTTTCATAAATGGAAAAATTGGAAAGAAATCCCGAAAATTTGTAAAATATTAGTTTTTGATAGAAAAAATTACAAGACAAAATGTCTTAAATCTGTGGCTTATAAAAAAATTGATAGAAAAAGGTTGAAATTTATTAAATTCAACAAGGTTAATATTTCATCTTCTCAATTAAGAAAAATTTGATAGTCTAGATTATAATTAATGGATAAAATTTCAAATTTAAAAGCATTAATCCTAAAAACACTAGATACCAATAAAGCTTTAGACATTGTAAGCATTGACCTAAAGAATAAAAGTTCAATCGCAGATTATATGATCATTGCTAGTGGTACTTCATCGAGACATATTCAGGCCTTATCCGAACAAGTAGTTGATAAAATTAAATTAAGCGGTATTAAAAATTGTAAAGTTGAAGGAAGTGAAAGCAGCGACTGGAAACTTATTGATGGTATTGATATAATAATTCATATTTTTAATCCTGAAAAAAGAAAATTTTACGAATTAGAGAAAATGTGGTCAGAACTTATTCCAAAAGAGAAATTAATTATATGAAATTATTTAAATTAATTGGATTATTATTTTTAATATTATTTCTCTTTTCAAAACCTTCACATAGTGCAAATGATGAAACCACTATCTACGAAAAAATTGATATTTTTAGCGATGTTCTTGACAAAATTAATAAAGAATATGTAGATGAAATTAATCAGAATGAAGTTATGGATGCAGCAATTAATGGTGTGCTTCAATCTTTAGACCCTTATTCAGCATATATGTCTCCAGAGAGTTTCGATAGCATGAGAACTGAAACAAGTGGTGAATTTGGTGGTTTAGGTATTGAGGTCAGTATGGAAGCTGGTGTTGTAAAGGTCATTTCACCTTTGGACGAGTCACCAGCATACGAAGCTGGGGTAAAAGCAGGAGATTATATTGTAAAAATAAATGAACATCAGGTTCAAGGTAAAACTTTAAGTGAAGCGGTTGATTTAATGAGAGGACCTGTTGGTTCAGATATAGAAATTACAGTTAGAAGAATAGGAGAAAGGAAAGCTTTAGTTTTTAATATCACAAGAAAAATAATCAAAATTCAGTCTGTTAAATCAAAAAAGATAGATAAAAATATTGGATATATTAGATTAACGGCTTTTAATGAAAATAGTAGTTCGCAAGTAAGAAAAAAAATAAAAGAGTTCGATAAAGATAAAAATATTAAAGGATATATATTAGATTTAAGAAATAATCCTGGAGGATTACTTTCTCAAGCGATAAAAATTTCTGATTTCTTTCTTTCAAATGGAGAGATTGTTTCTACTAAATCAAGAAAAGAAAATGAAAATAGAAAATGGTTTGCAAATGAAGGTGACATACTAAATGGAAAAACTTTAGTAGTATTAATTAATAATGGTTCAGCTTCCGCATCTGAGATATTAGCAGGGGCTTTAAAAGATCATAAAAGAGCTATACTTATTGGAGAGACTACTTATGGTAAAGGCTCAGTACAATCAATTATTCCATTAAAAAATAAAGGAGCTATAAGATTAACTATTTCAAAATATTATCTTCCATCTGGAGTCTCAATTTCTGAAGTTGGAGTTGACCCAGATATTGAAGTCTCTGAAGGTTCTGACGAGTTTAGAATTGATACAGAAAGTGATAATCAATTAGACTTTGCTGTAAAACTTTTAAACGGCTAAAATGAAGACTGATTTTCAAAAACTACCACTAAGAGACGGTGTGGGGATAGTAGTTTTGAATTCAAAAAATAAAGTTTTTGTTGCAAAAAGAATTGATAATCCAAAAAATTTTTGGCAAATGCCTCAGGGAGGTAAAGATGAAAGTGAAAATTATTTTGAGGCAGCAATAAGAGAACTTCAAGAGGAAACAAGTATTAAAAATGTAACCCTTATTAAAGAAATCGATGATTTTATTACCTACTTACTTCCAAATCATCTTTTAGGAATCATATGGAGAGGAAAATTTAAAGGTCAAAAACAAAAATGGTTTATTATGAAATTTAACGGTTCTGACGATGAGATTGATGTGAACACTCCTAAACCTGAATTCCTAGAATGGAAATGGGTAGAAATTGATCAATTAATTGATGTTGTAGTTGACTTTAAAAGAGATGTTTACAAAAAAGTAACTAATGAGATAAAAAAAGTAGTTACTAATTAGAGCTTATAGATTTTAGTACATCGATTTTCTGAGATATTAAAAACCTACTTTGATCGTCTAAATCTTCTTTGCTTAAAAGTTTTTCTGTATCGCTTAATGACTGTGATACATAGCTTCTATCAATTTTATCTAAACTAAATATCGAACTTGTCAAAATTGATAATGTATTATCTTTAAACTCTATTATACCATCCTCAACATAGTATTTGTCTTCTCCACTCTTTGAAAATACTTTTAGAATTCCTGGCTTTAGAAACGAAATAATAGAAATATGATCTTTTAATATACCCATATCTCCTTCAAAAGCAGGTACTAAAACCTCTGTAACATCTTCTTTGCTTAGAAATGATTTTTCAGGATTAACTATTTCTAATTTAAATTCTTCACTCATTATGCAGCATCTTTTGACATTTTTTCTGCTTTTTGTATAGCTTCCTCAATAGTTCCTACCATATAAAATGCTGCTTCAGGTAAATGATCATACTCACCTTTGCAAATTGCGTCAAAGCCCTTAATAGTAGCTTCTAGTTCTACTAATTTTCCTGGTGATCCTGTAAAAACTTCAGCAACAAAGAAAGGTTGAGATAAAAATCTTTGAATTTTTCTTGCCCTTGCTACTGTCAATTTGTCCTCCTCAGATAACTCATCCATACCAAGAATAGCTATAATATCTTGTAAAGACTTATAGGTTTGTAAAACTTTTTGAACTTCTCTAGCAACTCTATAATGCTCATCCCCTACAATTCTTGGATCTAAAATTCTTGACGTCGAGTCTAGTGGATCAACAGCTGGATAAATTCCTAATTCAGCTATTTGTCTAGATAAAACCGTTGTTGCATCAAGGTGCGAGAATGAAGTTGCAGGTGCAGGGTCTGTTAAGTCGTCAGCAGGTACATAGATCGCTTGAACTGATGTAATAGAACCTTTATTTGTGGTTGTTATTCTTTCCTGGAGATTTCCCATGTCGGTAGCTAATGTTGGTTGGTAACCTACAGCAGATGGAATTCTCCCTAATAATGCTGAAACCTCTGAGCCAGCTTGTGTAAATCTAAATATATTATCAACGAAAAATAATACATCTTGACCTTCTTGATCTCTAAAATACTCAGCAACTGTAAGCCCTGATAAAGCAACTCTTGCTCTAGCTCCAGGAGGTTCATTCATTTGACCGTAAACCAAAGCAGCTTTTGATCCTGCTCCATCTGGCTTTATTACACCAGACTCAATCATTTCGTGATAGAGATCATTTCCTTCTCTTGTTCTTTCTCCAACACCTGCAAAAACTGAGAAACCACCGTGAGCTTTCGCAACGTTGTTAATTAATTCCATAATTAAAACTGTTTTTCCTACCCCTGCACCACCAAACAATCCAATTTTTCCTCCTTTTGCGTAAGGTGCTAAAAGATCAACAACTTTTATCCCTGTAACTAAAATTTCTGTTTCAGTTGACTGATCATTAAATTCAGGCGCTGCTCTATGTATTGGCCAATTTTCCTTTGTTTTAATTTCACCTTTTTCATCAATCGGTTCTCCTATTACATTTACTATTCTACCTAAGGTTTCAGGACCAACTGGTACCTTTATAGGAGCCCCAGTATCTGTTACTTCGTCTCCTCTTTTTAATCCTTCTGTAGCATCCATTGCAATGGTTCTCACACTTGTTTCTCCAAGATGCTGTGCAACTTCTAAAACAAGTCTGTTGTCACCATTTTTACACTCTAGTGCAGTTAAAATCTCAGGTAGTTCTCCATCAAATTTAACGTCAACTACCGCTCCAATAATTTGTGTAATTTTTCCTTTTCTCATAATTATAAACTCTCCGCTCCTGATATTATTTCTATTAATTCCTTTGTAATGGCTGCTTGTCTACTTCTATTATATTGTATGGTAAGTTTATCAACCATTTCTCCTGCATTTCGTGTCGCATTATCCATAGCGCTCATTCTAGATCCCTGTTCACTTGCAGAATTTTCCAACATCGCTTTGAAGATTTGCGTAGAAATGTTTTTTGGCAACAAATTACCTAATATTTCATCTTCCTCTGGCTCAAATTCATAATTATCTTTTTCATTTTCATTGCCGGTTTCAGAAGATTTTAAAGGAATAATTTGCTGAGCCTGTGGTATTTGAGTAATTACATTTTTAAATTTATTATAAAAAATTGTGCATACATCAAATTCATTTTTTTGAAAACTTTCAATAATTATTTTAGATACTTTCTCAGCGTCGAAAAAGTTAACATTTTTTGACTCTTTAAAAGATATTTTATTCACAATTTTATCACTATATTGCCTTTTCAATTGGTCATAACCCTTAGATCCAACGGTAATTATTTTTAAATTTTTTCCTTCACTTGTAATCTTACTAAAATATGCTTTTGCCTTTTTGATTATATTTGAGTTAAATCCTCCACATAGACCTCTGTCAGAAGTTAAAACTACACATAAATGAACTTTATCATTCCCTGTTCCAGCTAAAAGTTTTGGTGCATTTTCTTTATCTGATATACCGTTTGATAAATTTAAGATTATATTATTCATTTTTTCAGAATAAGGCCGACCTTTTTCTGCATTTTCTTGGGCTCTTTTAAGTTTTGCTGCAGCTACCATTTTCATAGCTTTTGTTATTTTTTGTGTGGATTTAACACTTAAAATTCTTTTTTTTAGGTCATCTAAGCTTGCCATACTTACTTCAATCCTTTTTTAAATTCGTTAATTAGATCAATTAGCATTTTTTCTGCATTTTCCTCTAATTTTCCTGAGCTTGAAATTGAATCTAAAATTTCTGGTTTATCAGATTTGCATTTTTGCAAAATCTTATTTTCAAAATCAGATATATCTTTTTGGTCAATATCATCAAGATATCCTCTAACACCGCAGAATACAGAAACTACTTGTTCAGCAACTGTCATTGGTGAGAATTGTTTTTGTTTTAAAAGTTCTGTTAATTTCGATCCTCTGTTTAACAATTTTTGTGTTGATGCATCTAAATCAGAACCAAATTGTGCAAATGCAGCCATTTCTCTGTATTGTGCTAATTCCAACTTCATTGATCCAGAAACTTTTTTCATTGCTTTTGTTTGAGCAGCTGATCCTACTCGTGAAACCGACAAACCTACGTTAATAGCTGGTCTTATACCTTGGTTAAATAGATTTGTTTCTAAGAATATTTGTCCGTCAGTAATAGATATTACATTTGTTGGAATATAAGCAGAAACGTCGCCTGCTTGTGTTTCAATTATTGGTAATGCTGTTAAAGATCCTCCCCCGTGTTCATCTCCAAGTTTTGCAGCTCTTTCAAGCAATCTACTGTGAAGGTAAAATACATCTCCAGGGTAAGCTTCTCTTCCAGGAGGTCTTCTTAATAATAATGACATTTGTCTATAGGCAACTGCTTGTTTGGAAAGATCATCGTATATAATCAAAGCGTGCATGCCATTGTCTCTAAAAAACTCTCCCATAGCACATCCTGTATATGGCGCTAGAAATTGCAAAGGCGCAGCGTCTGATGCTGTAGCTGCAACTATAGTTGTGTATTCCATAGCGCCAGCTTCTTCTAAAGTTTTCTGAATTTGTCTTACCGTTGATCTTTTTTGTCCAATTGCAACATATATACAATACAATTTCTGTTTCTCATCTCCACTTTCGTTTATTTTTTTTTGATTTATTATTGTATCTACAGCAACCGCTGTTTTTCCTGTTTGTCTATCACCTATGATTAATTCTCTTTGTCCTCTTCCAATTGGAACTAAACTATCAATTGCTTTTAAACCTGACTGCATTGGTTCACTTACAGATTTTCTTGGAATAATTCCTGGAGCTTTTACTTCAACTCTACTTTTTTTTACATTTTTATCTAAAGCACCTTTTCCATCAATCGGATTTCCTAAACCATCTACTACTCTACCAAGCAACTCTTTTCCAACAGGAGTGTCAACGATTTCTCCTGTTCTTTTTACTGTGTCACCTTCCTTAATTGCCTTATCATCTCCAAATATAACAACACCAACGTTTTCACTTTCTAAATTTAAAGCCATACCTTTAGATCCATCTGCAAACTCTACCATTTCACCTGCTTGGACATTATCTAAACCATAAACTCTAGCGATACCATCTCCAACTGACAAAACCTGTCCAACTTCTGTAATTTCAGCTTTATCTCCAAATTTTTTAATTTGCTCTTTTAATATTTTTGTAACTTCTGAAGGATTTATTTCCATTTATGCCTCAACCATTTGTTTTTCTATTTTTTGTAATTTATTTTTAATTGATGTGTCAATCATAGTACTGCCAACTTGCAAAATTAATCCTCCAACTAAACTCTTGTCGTTTTTGTAAGTAAGTTTTATTTTTGAATTAAAGGAATCCGAGAGATCATTTTTAATATTTTCTACATCACTTTCACTTAAATCTTTTGCTGAAATTAATTCTGCTTTTATTTCACCTCTTTTCTTTGAACAAGTTTCAATAAATTCCCTTAAAATTTTATCAACATAGAAGAATCTCCTTTTATGAATAAGAAAAAATAGAAATTTTTTTAACAACTCATTCATCTTAGTTTTTTCTGAAATAGAATTGATCAAATTTTCCAACTCTTTCTTGCTTATTGTGGGACTTTTGATGCAAAACTTTAAATCTTCGCTTTTAGATATCAGATCAACTATTGTTAATGCCTGTTGCTCTACCTCATTTACAGAGTCTGATTCATGAGCTAACTCATAAAGAGCCAGAGAATATCTGCTAAAAGTTACTTCTGAGAGACTATTTTTTTTGCTCAAATTAGATCCTTTATGAATTGATGAACTTAAAAATTCGAAAATTAAGTAACATATGAGACTATTGTCTTCAAGTACCTCATTGTCAAAATAAGTTAATTTTTTGCTTATTAATTGAAGTTTATTGGGTCGACATCAACCGTCAGTTTTATTCCATTTAAAAATTTGAAATTTGAGATCAAAGTTGCCAATTTCTTTTGAATATTTAAAGATTTTTTTGATCTAATTAATAGTCTTACTCTAAACTTTTTTCTGATTCGAAATATTGGGGAATTTACTGGTCCTAATACTTTACCATCTAAAATTTTTTCAATGTAAATTTTAAATCTCTTTGCTTCTTGTTCAGTTTTCTTTTCGTTTGAACCAGTAACTATCAATGAAATAAATCTTTGGAAAGGTGGTAATCCATTTATTTTTCTCAACTCCAGCTCTTTTTCTAAAAAAATCTCCGGGTTTTCATTTGTAATATCCGAAATCATATTTTTGTTTAAATTATAAGTTTGAAAATATACCATTGCAGGTTTTCCTGCTCTCCCTGCTCTGCCTGAAAGTTGATGATAAAGTTGTAAGTTTTTTTCGGTACCTCTTAAATCATGTCCTTGTGAGCTAAGATCAATATCTACAACGACAATACAATTTAAATGTGGGAAATGAAAACCTTTAGAAATTAATTGTGTTCCTATCAAAATTTGAATTTTATTATCAACTATTTTTTTTAATATATCCTTAGAATTTTTTTTATTCATTGTGTCGCTGGAAAAAATTAATTGATTTTGTGAAGGAAATCTTTTTTTAACCTCCTCAGCAATCCTCTCTACGCCAGGACCATAAAAAACTAAATCACATTTTGTATTATCCTTACACTCCAAATTAATTTGTGATTTATATCCGCAATAATGACATAACAAAATTTCTTTTGTTTTATGGTAAACCAGATTAATTGAGCAATTTGGGCAAGCAAATATTTTTAGGCATTTTTTACAAAAAACGTTTGGTGCAAAACCTCTACGATTTACGAAAAATAATACCTGATCATTAATTGACAAATGGTATTTTACTTTTTCAATTATCTCTTTAGATAACCAAGAATTAGGTTCTAACTTTGTTTTATTTAAATTGACTATTTCATAATTTGGTAAAGAAGCCTTTTCAAATCTTTCTGATATTTTAGAAACAGAAAATTTTCCTTTTTTTATGTTATTAAAAGTTTCTAATGAGGGAATAGATGTAACTAAATTAATTGGAAAATTTTCAAAGAAAGCTCTTGATATGGCCATATCTCTCGCATTGTAAATTACTCCTTCATCTTGCTTGAATGACTGATCATGCTCTTCATCAACAATAATAAGTCCTAAATCACTAAAAGGAAGAAATAAAGAGGACCTTGCTCCAATTACTATTTTTATTTTATTATTTACAACTCCGTTCCAAATAATTTTTCTATTCTTTTGGCTTATTCCAGAGTGCCATATCGCAGGATAAAAACCAAAAAACTCCGTAAATTTTTTTTCAAATTGTGATATTAATCCTATTTCTGGAAGTAAAATTAAACACTGTCTAGACTTGTCGAGAATTTTTTTTATCGCATGGAAATAAACAATAGTTTTGCCTGACCCAGTAACTCCTTGGACAACGTGAACCCTAAATTCGTTACTCTTTTTTTCTATTTTTTTTAAACTATCTTTCTGTGTTTTGGTTAAATTAAATATTTTTTTTTTTAAATTTATAGAGTAATTTTGTAGTTCATTTTTTGGAAATTCCTCTAAATTACTATTATTTAATAAACTTAATTTTAAGGCCATACCTTTTGGAATAACATTATATTCTGCAAACCAATTTATAAAGTTGACCATTTTTCTATTAAGATTTGGTATCTTAAGCTTTTTGGAAACTTTTTTTGTTTGAAATTTTTTTTCTGTATTCTTTTCAAATTCATCCCACACAACTCCAACAGTTTTTGTTTTTCCGAATGGTACCTCTACATAGTCTCCTAGTCTTAATTTTAAATTAGTTTCGTAGGTGAAAGGATGATTGAATATTTTTGGTAAAAGAATCGGAACTTTCATTGATTTATATTATGCTTTTTTTTAAGAGTGTATTGCTCTTTTTTCTACAGATAAAGCTGCTTCTTTAATTGCCTCTGAAAAAGTAGGATGGGCATGGCAAGTCCTAGCAATATCTTCTGAACTTGCGCCAAATTCCATAGCAACAGCCATTTCTGCAATCATTTCTCCAACGTGCGATCCAATCATATGAACACCTAATACCTTGTCAGTCTTTTCATCCGCTAATATTTTAACAAAACCTTCTGCATTATTAACAGTTTTAGCTCTTGAATTAGCCATAAAAGGAAATTTGCCGATTTTGTATTTTATATTACCCTCTTTTAATTGCTCTTCAGTTTTACCGATAACAGCAACTTCAGGAGATGTGTAAATTACCCCAGGTATTAAGTCATAATTTACATGGCCCGATTGACCCGCTATTAATTCTGCTACCGCTATACCTTCTTCTTCAGCCTTGTGTGCTAACATTGGACCTGAGATCACATCACCTATTGCAAAAATATTTTTTGTGCTAGTTCTAAATTCTTTATTTACTTTAATTCTTTTTTTATTATCTAGGCTCACACCAATTTTTTCTAAATTAAGATTTTTTGTATTTGCTTTTCTACCAACAGAAATCAAAACAACATCTGCGATTAATTCGCTATTTTTGCCAGTTTTATCTTGTATTGAAACTTTTGCAGAATTTTTTTCATTTTTGATGTTTTGTACTTTTGTCTCAAGATGAAAAATAATACCTTGCTTTTTCAGAATTTTTAAAAACTCTGAGGAGATTTCTTTATCCATTCCTGGTGTAATATAGTTTAATGCTTCGACTACGTGTACTTCCGAGCCCAGTCTCGACCATACAGATCCCATTTCAAGACCAATATATCCACCTCCCACTATAATCATTTTTTTTGGTACACTTTTAAGATCAAGAGCACCAGATGAAGATAGAATAATTTTTTCATCAAACTTAATTCCTGGCAACTCAACCGGTATTGAACCTGTAGAAATAATTATATTGTCTGTATTCAAAGAAATTTTTTTATTATCTTTTGTTGTTACTAAAACTTCGTTTGCAGATGCTATAGAGCCAGTTCCATTGAAATGAGAGACCTTATTTTTTTTGAACAAAAATTCGACTCCTTTTGTAAGAATGGAGACTGATTTTTCCTTATTTTTCATCATCTTTTCTAAATTTAATTTAACCTCACCTACTTCAATTCCTAGATTTTGTAATTTTTTTGCTTTTTGAAAATTTTCTGACAAGTTCAGTAAACTTTTTGAAGGTATACATCCTACATTAAGACAAGTACCACCAAGTGTATTTCGTGCCTCTACACATGCCGTTTTAAAACCTAATTGAGATAATCTTATTGCACACACATAACCACCGGGGCCACCTCCAATTACTACTGCTTGAAATTTTTCAGCCATTAAATTTCTAAAAATAATTTTTCTGGATTCTCTAATTTTTCTTTTATCAATTTTAAAAATGATACAGAGTCTTTACCATCGATTATTCTATGATCATATGATAGCGCTAAATACATGACAGGTCTAACTTTAATTCCGCCATCAACTACAACAGGTCTATCAACAATATTGTGCATGCCTAGAACTCCTGATTGAGGTAAGTTTAGAATTGGCGTAGAAAGCATTGAGCCGTAAACACCACCATTGCTTATAGTAAATGTACCACCTTGAAGATCCTCTATAGTTAGCTTACCATCTCTAGCTTTTTCAGAGATTGTTTTAATTTCGTTCTCAATTTGAGCAAAAGACATCTCATCTGCATTTTTTAAAACAGGAACCACTAATCCTTTATCTGTAGCAACAGCGAAACTTATATTATAGTAATTTTTATAGACTATTTCTTCTCCATCTATTTCAGCGTTAACAGCTGGAAATAATTTCAGAGCTTCAATGCTTGCTTTTACAAAAAAAGACATAAATCCAAGCTTAACTCCGTATTTTTTTAAAAAATCATCCTGATAATCTTTTCTCATTTTAATAACATTAGACATATCAACTTCATTGAATGTAGTTAAAAGGGCAGCATTTTCTTGTGCTTGTTTTAGTCTTTTTGCAATTGTCTGTCTCAATCTGCTCATTTTAATTCTTTCTTCTTGTCCAAACTTAATTTTTCTTTCTGAGGGTTTCGGAGATTTTGACATTAAATTTATTAAATCACCTTTTAGAACTTGGCCATCTTTTCCCGATCCTTGTATTGATTTTAAATCTATCTTGTTTTCAGCAACAATTTTTCTTACTGACGGAGAAAGTGTATTTGACAAATTATTTTTTCTAGAACCATTTGTAGGTATTTCCTCTGTAAGAACCAAAGGTTCTTCTTCTAAAAATGTTTCATCCTCTACTTCTTCCTCTAATTCTAAAGGTTTGACTTCCTCTACAATCTTTTCAACTTTTTTATCTGGTGAGTCTTTTACCTGCTCAATTTTAACATCTGGTTCTATCTTTTTTATTTCTTGAACAGTCTCATTACCATTAGCTTGAATTGACCCCAAAACGGCTCCAACTTCTACTACTTCACCATCTTTATGTTTGATGTCACCAATTGTTCCACTTACAGGAGATGGTACCTCTAAATTTACCTTGTCAGTTTCTAATTCTACTATAGGTTCATCAACTTCTACAGT
>CACMXM010000022.1 GCA_902617645.1 uncultured Pelagibacteraceae bacterium
AACATCCAAGCAGATCAAAACAATTAAAGAGTTTCCTAGAGAGTTAATATGGATTAATGTTTTGCATTAATGCAAAATTTTAAATTAAACAGAGATATTGCTCATTTAGCTGTTCTTCAAAGAACAGAACTTTGTGGACATAAATTAAAGAAATTAAGAAAATTATTAGGAAGATATTTTTTTTCGGTATTTTTATCTAAATATTTTATTGATATTGATCAAATTTCTAAAAACTACTTTAATTTAATGTATAAAGAATTCTTATTACTTAAAAACTATATTAATGAGTATGATAAAGTTTTAAGTATTGGTTCTGGAATAGGAGGCTTAGAAGTTCTTATTAACCAAAAATTAAATAATCACATAACTTTTATCGAAAAAGATTATGTTTCCAAAAAAGTTAAGTATGGATGGGATAAAGAAAACAAAGAGGCATACAACAATTTGTTTTTATTAGAAAAATTTTTGTTAAATAATGGTGTTAAAAAAAAAGATTTCGATTTATTCGATTTTGATAAAAAAAAATTTCCTCATACTAAATTTGATGCAATTATCTCACTATATTCATTAGATTATCATTATGAATTTAATTTGTATAAGGATTATCTTTACAAGATTATGAAACCTAAAAGCGTTTTAATTTTTGATACTATTAGGCCAGAATTTTTTTATAGTGTATTTAAAAAAGTTGAGATAATTAAGCAAGATTTAGATACAATCCATAAATCCAAAAGAATTGCATGTAGAGATTTTAGAAGTTAATGAAAAAAGAAATTGAATATAAATTCATAATATTTTTATTTTCCTTGTTGCCAATTTCAATAATTGCAGGACAGGCAGTATCCTTAATTAATATCATAATTATTTCAATTTTTATGATAATCAAATTAGTAATATTGAGAAACTACGATTTCATCAAGAATTTATCTTTTATTTTGTTATTAATTCTTTACGTATATCTTTTATTTAATACTTTAATTTCACTTGATGCTGGATTTAGTTTTTTAAGGAATTTTGGATTTATCAGATTTATTTTTTTTTTTGTAGCTGTAAATTATTTATTTTCCAATTATAAAAATAAATATACTTTTCTTAAATTTTGGTGTTTCATTATTTTAATAGTTATCACGGATTCTTATATTGAATATTTTTTTGGAAAAAATATTTTGGGATATGGCCAAGATATTTATTCAGATAGAATAGTTAGTTTTTTCAAAGATGAGCCGATAGTAGCAGGATATTTAAATGGATTTTTCTTGCTAATTCTTGGTTATCTATTTGATAAAAAAAATGATCAAAATAGAAATTTACTAAATTTATTAATAATTTTGAGTTTATTATACTTGGTCTGCGTTATTCTTACAGGTGAAAGGTCTAATACCATCAAAGCAATAATTGGGTTAAGTATATTTTATTTTTTAAATAATAAATTTAGTATAAAGAAAAGAATACTTGTTTTTTTCGTTTTGTTAGTTGCAACAACTGTTTTAATATCAAATTCAAATTACCTTAAATATAGATATTTTGATAATATAATTAATCCAATTTTAAAAGTTGATAAAAGAGAAAATTTTCTCAAGGAAAATATTTATATTAAGCATTATAAATCTGGCTATGCTGTTTTCAAAAATAACCTTCTATTTGGAGTTGGTAATAAAAATTACAGAATTGAGACAAGAGGTGAAAATCAATATACAAAAGAAAACTATATTCCTGATACACATCCTCACCAAATTTATTTTGAGTTGTTATCTGAACATGGTCTTATTGGAACAACAATTATATTATCAATAATTTTCTTTTTAATTTTCAGAAACATAAAAATCTGTATAGCCTCGAAAAACTCTTTGCAGCTTGGAGCACTAAGTTTTTTGATAATAAATTTTTTGCCATTGTTACCAAGTGGTTCTTTTTTCAGTGATTTGAATATGACTCTTTTTTTTATCAATCTTTCTATTTATATAGCATCCAATCCCTCATCAAACATTTTTAGTAAAAAAATTAAATAGTGAGAATTTTTTAATTAAAGTTGATTTAATTCTAAAAAAACAGTAAAACAAAATACGAAACGGGCCTGTAGCTCAGTTGGTTAGAGCAGTACACTCATAATGTATTGGTCCCAGGTTCGAGTCCTGGCGGGCCCAGTGTAATTATTCTTTAACAAACTTCTCTAAACTATCGAACAAAGCTTCTATGTTATTATCATTACTCTTGATAATCGAGGCAAATTCTTCTTTTTGAGTTCTAGCTAAACTTAAACCCTCAATTATTAAATCTCTAATTAAAGGTTTCTCAGGATTTTTGGTATAAATTCTCCATTCGATTTTAACTTCAGGTCTATCTTTTGTAGCAATGAGAATACTAGATACAATTGTGTATTTATCATTTTTCTTTTCTTTTGATATTACATTTATTTTAGGATTTGAATATTCAGATAGACGACTTGAGAAACTTTTAAGAAAGTAATTTTCAAACAATTTTGCGTATTTTTTCTTCTGCTCATCTGAAATTTCTTTCCTGTATTTACCTAAAGTATACAAACCTATTCCCTTTATATCTACAGTATCTTTTGCTAACTCTTGAAGCTCAATCATTTTTTCTTTTTTTGAAATTTCTTTGCTTAATATTTCTGATGCTCTGTTTACTGTAGATTGCACAAAAACATCTGGTTCAATTGCTTTTGAAAAATTTGAAAATAGTAAACAAAAAATAAAAAAATATAAAAAATTTGAATTTTTACTTATCATACCAGTTAGTACAAATTAATTAGATTGAAGATCGTCCCAATCGCTGTCATCTTGTGTATCTATAATTTTATTAGAATTTAATATTTTTTGTTTTCTATCTTGTAGATATAAGCTTCTAACAGACGCGTAGAAATCCATTGAATTGGTTTCTAAATTATCAAACGCCTCAAGATTTTTTGATCTAAAATTAACACCATCAGTTCCTTTAGAAATATAGTAATCTGAATCTTTAAAATATTGAGTATCGTTTTTAACAGTTATATTGTACCAAGGATCTCCACCCAAAATACTTAAAAGTGTACCAACACTATCTCTTATAGTTGATGGACCAAGTATTGGTAGCACCAAATAACATCCATCTCCAACACCCCAAGTACCTAGTGTTTGTCCATAATCTTCTTTTTTATAATCTTTTACTAAGCCTATTTGATGCGCTACATCAAAAATTCCAAAAATACCTATCGTTGAATTAACTGTAAGTCTTGCTGTGTTTAATCCCGCAGCCCTAAGATCTCCTTGCAGCAAATTATTTGGAATAGTCACAAGATTAGACAAGTTGCTTAAAACATTGCTTGTTCCTGTCCGCACCGGTAATGGTAATTTCCGATATCCCTTTGCTATTGGTTCAACAATTGTTTTATCCAAGCCCTGATTAAAAGCAAATGTGGCCCTATTTAAACCCTCAAAACAATCTTTCACCTCTTCAGCACTAGACTTGTTCGTAAAGGTTGAAATTACGAGTGTTGCAATTAATATACTTAAAAATTTTTTCATATATAGGCTTTTATAGAGATTATATATAATCTTAAACATAAATATACTTAAAAAAAGGTCAAATATGCTCAGAAATTTGAGAAAAATATATTCTCCAAACTTTGAAATTAAAAAAAGAAAAAAAAGAGATATTAAATCAATTATACTCCATTATACTGGAATGAAAAATGAAAAACTCGCACTAAAAAAATTAACAAATTTCAATTCTAGAGTAAGTTGTCATTATTTTATAACTTATTCTGGTGAAATAATAAACTTAGTACCTGATTTATATATTTCATGGCATGCAGGTAAATCCAAATGGGGAAAAGTTAAATCACTTAATAATAGCTCAATTGGAATTGAAATAGCTAATAAAGGACATAATATTAAATACGAAAATTTTAAAAAAAAACAAATTAAATCTATTTTACTTTTAGTTTCAAATCTTAAAAAAAAGTATAATATTAAAAAAAGTAATATTTTGGGTCACTCGGATATATCTCCAGACAGAAAAAAGGATCCAGGAGAAAAATTTCCATGGAAATTAATGCACAAGAAGAAACTAAGTATTTGGCATGATATTAAAAATACGACTTTAAGGAAATTACGAAATAAAAAATGCACTGAAAATGAAAAGAAAAAGTTTTTCGAAAATTTGAGAGAAATTGGTTACAATTCAAAAAATAAAATACTGCTAATAAAGGCTTTCCAAAGAAGATTCAGACAAGGCTTGATAAGTGGAAAAATAGATAAAGAGTGTTTATTTTTAAGCATTTCCATTAAAAATAAATAATGATTGAAAATTTTTTTAAATGCAATATGTAGGTTATGCCAGATAAACGACTTGTCGCTTTATTAATTTAAAGAGGAAAGTCCGGGCTCTGCAAAGACACGGTGCCAGGTAATGCCTGGCGGGGGAAACCCTAGGGATAGTGCCACAGAAAAAAAACCGCCTTAACGAGGCAAGGGTGAAAAGGTGTGGTAAGAGCACACCGGCTGAACTGGTAACAGTTAGCGCATGGAAAACCCCACCGAGAGCAAGACCAAGTAGAGATGACATTGTTTAAACAAAAAACAGTCTTTGGTTAGTCATCAGGGTTGGTTGCTTGAGCTTAAAAGTGATTTTAAGCCTAGATAAATGATAAGTTTAAATGACAAAACCCGGCTTATAGTTTATCTGGCGATTTCGAAAAAATCCATTTATCTCTCTAAAACTATCAAATAATAAATTCACCTCATAATAATAAAGAAATTCTAGCATTAAATAATATATTGACGTATAGGTTGAAAACCCATAATATCCCATAAATTCCCAAATATGGGATTTAAAAGGAAAAAAAGGTTTATGAATTATGTTTTTATCAACCTACGAAAACAGAATAGACAAAAAAGGGAGGGTGTCGGTGCCTGCATCTTTTAGATCTTACCTTTCAAATTTAGGTTATAATGGTGTTATATGTTTTCCATCATTCAACAACCAATCAATTGAAGCTTGGCCTCAAAATAGAATTGAAAAAATTTCAAATAGTATAGACGCACTTAATCCCTTTGAAGAAAAAAAAGATTTTTTTGCCACATCAATACTTTCTGAAAGCATTAATTTACAGTTTGATAGTGAAGGAAGAATTTCATTACCATTAAGATTACAGAAACATTCTAAAATTAGAAATAGTATGTTATTTGTTGGCCAAGGGAAGACTTTCCAAATTTGGGAACCAACGGCATTTGAAAAATTTAAGGCCCGAGCAAGAAAAAAATCCAATATTAATCGAGCAAGCCTTAAATGGGAAGAGATGGTTAAAAAATAATGAGAAAGATGGAACAAATTATTTTAATGCAAAAGATAGAAAATCTTCAAAACAATTGTTTAACAGCAATGGAAAAAACTATTAAAGGCACTTGGGCATATAATTTTTGGACTGATACTTTCGATAAATTAGAGAAAAACTACAAATTAATAAAAAATGGAGAGGGGAAAAATGACTATAAATTTTAAAGCACCAGATATAAAAGAGCTTAAACCAAGAATTCTAGTATTAGGTGTAGGTGGCGCAGGTGGCAACGCAATAAATGAAATGATTGAAAGTGGAGTAGAGGGCGTAGAGTTTATTGCGGTAAATACTGATGCACAAGACCTTAAAGCAAGCAAAGCTAAGCAAAAAATACAATTAGGTCTTAATCTAACAAAAGGACTTGGTGCAGGTGCTAAAGTTGAAATTGGCCAAGCAGCTGCAGATGAATCATTAAGTGAAATTATTGATCTATTAAAAGGTGCAAATATGGTTTTTATCACTGCAGGAATGGGCGGTGGAACTGGAACTGGTGCAGCCCATGTAATTGCTAGAGCATCTAAAGAATTGAATATTTTAACCGTTGGAGTGGTTACGCTTCCTTTTTTATATGAAGCACCATCAAGGATGCGAAGAGGGCAACAAGGTCTAGAGGAACTAAGAAAACATGTTGACACAATTATTGTAATTCCAAATCAAAACCTTTTTAAAATTGCAAATGAAAAAACAACATTAAAAGAATCCTTTAAACTTTCAAATGGAGTACTAAGACATGGGGTTCAAAGTGTTACCGATTTAATGGTGAAACAAGGATTAATTAATTTAGATTTTGCAGATATTGAGACAGTAATGAGCCGTATGGGGAAAGCTATGATGGGAACAGGAGAAGCTGAAGGAGAACATAGGGCTATGAAAGCCACAGAGATGGCTTTAAACAACCCACTATTAGACGAATATTCATTACGTGGGGCAAAAGGATTACTAATAAACATAACAGGTGGAGAGGATCTAACCTTATTTGAAACAGATGAAATTGTTCATAAAATTCGAAAAGAGGTAGACCATCCTGCGGAAACTATAATTGGTTCTGTAACAGATAATTCATTAGAAGGAAAAGTAAGAGTATCAATAGTAGCAACTGCTCTAGATGGTCAACAGCCCGAGTCAAAATCTGTGATAAATATGGTTCATAGAATCCAAAATCGAAACCCTGGTTATTCAGATTTTTCAAATATGGAGACTTCTCAATCATTTAGTTTTCAAAATAATATGTCAAATCATGTTACAGAAGGTGCCACTGCACTAAAAACCGAGAACGAGCCATTGAAAGAAAATATTATAGAGAAAGAGATTGATCACAGTATAAATATAAATTCTGACGTTGGAGCTGCAGAAACATTAATAAATAACAAAGAAGCCGATAGCCTAGTCTTGAGTAATGAAATTGAAGAGGAAGTTGAAGAAGTTAAAACAGAGACAAACGGCCTTGAAAATTTTGGTATTGAAGAGGATACCCCGGACTTATTTGAGAGTAAATCTCCTTTAGAAAGTTCTGATCAAACTGAAGAAGAAAGTTCTGAAGACGATGAATTCGAAATACCCGCATTTTTAAGAAGACAAAAAAATTAATGTTCTTCATAAAAATAGATGAATGCCACCATTTTACCGAATAGTGAAAAACATTATCCGGTATTGCTTGATGAAATTCTAAGCATTATTTCCCCTCAAAATGGTGGCACATTTATAGATTGCACCTTTGGTCAGGGCGGATATTCAAGATCCATTTTAAAATATAATAATACAAAAGTAATTGCACTAGATAGAGATCCAGATTGCAAGCCAATTGCTAAAAAATTTAAAGCATTAAATAAGGGAAGATTTTTATTTTTTAATAAGAAATTTAGCGATGTAAATCAAATTATAAAAGGTAATTCAAAGATTAAAGCCATTATTTTTGATCTTGGATACTCATATTCACAAATAAAAAATCCAAATAAAGGATTGAGCTTTGAGAGCAAGGGTAATCTAAATATGAAATTAGGTTTAAATGACTTTTCGGCTAATGAGGTAATTAATAAGCTAGATCAAAAAGATCTTGAACTTATATTTAAATATTTTGGCGAAGATAAAGATAGTAGAATTATTTCAAAAAAAATTGTTCGAGAAAGAGTAAAATCAAACTTAAATACAGAAAATCTTGTAAGCATTATAAATTCGGTAAAAAAAAAAAATGGCAAGACTCATAATGCAACTAAAATTTTTCAGGCTATTCGAATGTTTGTGAACAAAGAAATAAGTGAATTAATTTATGGTCTTATTAATTCTACTAAAATTTTAGATTCCAATGGTGTACTATGTGCAGTCTCGTTTCATTCTGTAGAGGATAGAATTATTAAATATTATTTCAAAAGTTTGTCAGAAGATAAAAGAATTTCTAGATATTTGCCTGAAGAAAAAAATCAAAATAAGTTATTCCAATTAAAATCAAAAAAACCAATAACACCAACCCAAAAAGAATTAATCTTAAATAGACCTTCAAGATCTGCAAAATTAAGATATGCAATTAAAAAAATTAATTTGAGCAACTTTGAAAAAGATTTTCTTAATAAGTTTTCAAAACTTTTAGAAATTGAAAACTTATCTAAAAAATTATGAAAAATTTTACTATAATATTTTGTCTAATTCTTTTAATTACTTTAACGGCTGTAATAAAAACATCGTCAAAAAAAATTGAAGAACAAATATTTACTTTAAATGAGAATCTTATTTTATTGTCAGAAAAATATGATCTAGTTATGTTGGAATATACTTATTTAAGTAATCCATCTAGATTAATAAGTATTATGAAAGAAAATAAAAAAGGTGAATATATTCAACTAAATTCAACAGATTTGAAAACTGTAGTTAAGAAAAATGAGAGAAAATAAAGGAAAAAAAATTTATCTAAGAGATTGCAATGATGAATTTTCTTTCTCTAAAAAATTATATAAAAAAAATATTTCTTTCAACAGAATAGCTTTCATTTTTTTCTTTTTCTTATTAATTTCAAGCATATTTTCTGTAAAGATATTTTATTATGGATCTATCTCTAAAGAGGAAATATATCAAAAAAAAAATAGTCAAAAAAAAATTATAAGATCAGATATAATTGATGCACATGGCAATATTTTAGCAAAAACTGTATTTACTAAAAATGTAGGCATTAACCCTAAACTCGAGAATGATAAAAAAAAACTATTTATCAAATTAAAGTTACTTTTCCCTGAATTAGATGTTGAAAACTTTAATAAAAAATTTGCCAAAAAAAACTTTTTTTACATAAAAAAAAAATTGACTCCTGGACAATATGATCAAGTCCGAATGCTTGGAGAAAAATCAGTAATTGCTGAACAAAAAATTTCTAGAATATATCCACATGAAAATCTATTTAGTCATGTGCTAGGACAAATAGATGACAATAATAATGGAATTTCTGGCATAGAAAAGTCTTTAGATGCAGATCTCAAAAAATTTAATAAAAAATTAAAATTGACATTAGATACAAATATTCAGTTTTTAGTAAGAAATGAATTAATCCATTTTGAAAAAATATTCAAATCCAAAGGTAGTGCGTCTGTATTAATGAATATTAACAGTGGAGAAATTCTTTCATTAGTATCATTGCCAGACTTTAATATAAATAAAAGAGACGATATTACTGATATAAAATTTATTAATAGGATAACTAAAGGCGTTTATGAGTTGGGATCAGTTTTTAAAACATTTACATTAGCTGGAGCTCTGAATGAGGGTATAATTGATACTGACACGAACTTTCAAAATTTGCCGAAATCTATTCATTGTGCTGGAAGAAAAATCTCAGAATATGACATGGAAATTCCTTCAACATTAACAGCAGAGCAAATTTTAATTAGATCTGGGAATATTGGGTCAGTCAGAATAGCTCAAAAAATGGGAATTGAAAAAACTAAAAATTTTCTAGATTCTTTGAATCTTTTAACTCCCATAGAATTTGACTTAGGTGAAATTGGTAAGCCATTATTATTTAAATGGGGAAAATGTAAATTAGCAACAGTTTCATTTGGTCACGGAATATCAACAACTCCTTTACAGGTTGCCACTGCTTACGCAATTATTTCAAATGGAGGTTTTAAAATAAAACCAACTTTATTAAAAAAAGAAAAAAATGTTAAAACAAAAAAAATCTTAAATGAAGGTGTTTCAACCAACATAAATTCAATTTTGAGAAAAATTGTTTCCACAAAAGAAGGTACAGCAAACTTAGCAAATATCGAAGGTTATAATATTGGGGGGAAAACAGGTACGGCACAAAAAATTGAGAATGGAATATACACTAAAAAGAAAATAAATACTTTTGTGTCAATTTTTCCAATTCATAAACCTAAATATGTACTTTTGGTTTTATTAGATGAACCTAAGACAAATAGTGAGTATGTTTATAATTATAGGGATGGTAGTGGAATAAAGTATAGAGGAACTCCATTTAACACTGCAGGTTGGACTACCGTAGAGGTAGCAGGCAAAATAATAGAAAAAATTGGGCCTATTTTAGCCACAAAATATGACGATTTTTATTAATTGAAATGTTAATTGGTAATTTTTTTAAAAAAATTAATCCTGAATTTAAGAACCATTATTTTTCAGGTATAAATTTTAATAGTCAATCATGTAAAAAAAATGACATTTTTTTTGCAATAAAAGGAAATCAATTCGATGGCAATAAATTTATTTTTGATGCTATATCAAAAGGAGCAAAAACAATTGTTCATGACAAAAAATTTCAAGGATTTAAAGATGATATACTATATTTAAGTTTTAGCAATGTAAGAAAAACTTTAGCTGATTTATCATATAAGCTATTTAATCCTAAAATAAATAATTTGATTGCAGTAACAGGTACAAATGGAAAATCATCTATTTGTAACTTTTATTTTCAAATTCTAGACCTGAATAAAAAAAAAGTTGCATCTTTAGGCACTCTAGGAATTAAAACTCAATCAAAAAATCTCAAAGCAACAAATACAACCATGAACTCTTTGCATTTATCTAAATATCTTAAATATTTATCAGATAAAAAAATAGATAATGTAATTCTAGAGGCATCTAGTCATGGATTGAAACAGCATAGATTAGATGGTTTAAAGTTTAAAAAGGGAATATTTACAAATTTATCTCATGATCATTTAGATTACCATAAAAATTATAATGATTATTTTAATGCAAAACTTTATCTTTTTAAAAATTTACTAGCTGATAAAGCAACTATTATAACTGACAAAGATATACCTGAATACAAAAATATACTTACGATATCTAAAAAAAAAAAGGCCAGTTTAAAGACAATTTCAAAGCAAAATGGTCAAATCAAAGTTTTAGAACATAAATATTTTGGAGAAAAGCAATATTTAAAAATTAAATATAAAAATTTAAAATTCTCATTTTACTTAAATCTAATAGGTAAAATTCAAATCAAAAATTTATTTATGGCAATTTTAGCTGCAGAAAGTAGAAGTCTAAATTTTGAAAAAATTGTTAAAGTCTTGAGTAAAATTAAGCCGGTCAATGGAAGATTAGAAAAAATAGGAAAGCTAAAAAATAAAGCTATTTGTATATTAGATTATGCTCATACTCCTGAAGCATTGGAATTATGTTTAAGAAACATCAAAGAACAATTTGTTAATAAAAATATATCAATTGTTTTAGGTTGTGGTGGAAACAGGGATTATTCAAAAAGATCAATTATAGGAAAGATAGCTAATAATTATTGTGAGAGAATTTATTTAACTGATGATAATCCTAGGTATGAAAATCCTAAAAAAATAAGAAATGATATAAAAAAAAGAATTAATAAAAATAAACTTTTTGAAATTCCAAATAGGAAAAAAGCTATAGCAAATGCCGTAAATAATTTAAACTCAAACGATATATTAATTGTAGCTGGAAAAGGTCATGAAAATATTCAAGATTTTGGTAAAAGAAAAATATTTTTTTCTGATAAGGATATCATTCTAAGTTCAATTAAAAGAAAAAATAAGTCTCTCTCTAATAATTTCAAAGTAAATATTTTAAAAGAATACAAAGAGGCAAAAAAAATTAATAATTCAACTAAATTAAATAAAGCCTCCATAAATTCAAAAGATATAAGAAAAAATGATATCTTTTTTGCAATAAAAGGAAAAAATAATGATGGCAATAAATTTATTGTAGAAGCATTAAAAAAAGGAGCATCTATTATTGTATCGGATAAATTGAGACATAGAATTAATAACAAAAATATAATTGGAGTAAAAAACAGCTTAAATTTCATGACAAAATTGTCATCAAGGTTAAGAAGTAGTTTTAATGGGCAAATAATTGGAATAACAGGAAGTTGCGGAAAAACCTCCTTAAAGGATTTGTTAGCAAGCAGTCTGAATAAGTTTGGAAAAGCAAGCTTTTCGCCAAAATCCTATAATAATAAATATGGGGTACCATTGAGTCTGTTCAACCTAAATCAAAATAATAATTATGGTATTTTTGAAATCGGTATGGATAAAAAAGGGGAAATTGATTTTTTATCAAATATAATTAAGCCTGATATTGGGATAATTACAAATATATCTTATGCACATGCAAAAAATTTCAAAAATATTTTAGAAATCGCAAAAGCAAAATCAGAAATAATATATAATATTAAAAGATATGGTTTTTTAGTTTTAAATTCAGATGATAAATTTTTCTCTTTTCACAAGAAAATAGCAATTAAAAGAAAATTGAATGTTATATCTTTTGGCTATTCTAATAAATCAGACATAAAACTTTTGAAATTAAAAAAATTTAGAAATAGCTTTAAAATGGATGTTAGAATTTTTGATTACCTTAAAAAATTTGAGATAAGATATAAATATCAAAATTATATTAAAAATATATTATCTGCATTAGCTGTTTTATATATTTTAAAAAAAACGAAAAATTTGCAGATGAAATTTTTCAAAAATTTTTCAATTCCTGCTGGCAGAGGAGATTTATTTGCAATCAAGTTTAAAAATAAAAAAATTTTCTTAATTGATGAAAGTTATAATTCAAATCCATTATCTTTATCTAGTGCGATATCTAATTTTAATAATATTACTGTCCAAAATAACAAAAAACACTTTTTAATGGGAGATATGCTTGAACTCGGAAAACATTCAAAAAAACTTCATAGAGATGTGTCAAATGTTTTGAACAAATCTAAAATAAATAAAATTCATATCTATGGTAAAGATGTGGAGGAAACATTTAAAGGTATCAAAAAAAAATTAAAAGGAAGAATTTTAAGGAAAACATCAGATATTTATGATTTGATTGTTAGAGATTTAAATAATAATGATTATTTAATGGTGAAAGGATCAAATTCTACAGGTTTAAACAAAATAGTTGGAACTCTCAGAGGTAATATTTAATGTTATATTTGTTTATATTAGACTTAATTGAAAGTTACTCTTTTTTAAACGTATTCAAGTATTTAACCGTAAGAACTGGATTAGCTGTATTTACTTCTTTATTCGTTGTATTTTTAATTGGGAATCCTTTTATTAAATTTTTTTCAATAAAACAAATTTTAGATCCTATTAGAGAAGATGGACCAAACGAACATATTGTAAAAAAAATAGGTACACCTACAATGGGAGGTTTACTAATATTAATTGGTTTATTTTCTGGTACATTACTCTGGGGAGATCTTACAAATTTATATATATGGTTTTTAATTTATATAGTAGGGAGCTATGGGTTACTAGGAGCACTTGATGATTATAAAAAAGTAAAATTTAAGAATTCTTCAGGCTTATCTTTTAAGTTTAAATTAATTGCTCAAATAATTATTACATTAATTGGAGTCTTAGCATTAACTTTTTTTTCAGAAAACCAAGATTTAAAAAATTTATATTTTCCTTTTTTCAAAAATTTAATAATAAATTTGGGATGGTTTTTTATTCCTTTTGCAATTTTTATAATAGTTGGTTCATCAAATGCAGTTAATTTAACAGATGGATTGGATGGTTTAGCAACCGTTCCAGTTATTTTAGTTGCTGGATGTTTTGCATTTATAAGTTATGTAACGGGAAATATTGTTTTTTCAGAATACTTACAAATTCCTTATATAAAGGGTGTAGGTGAGGTAACAGTATTTCTTGGAGCAATAATTGGATCTTGTTTGGGTTTTCTTTGGTTTAATGCTCCACCAGCTAAAATCTTTATGGGAGATACTGGATCATTGTCACTAGGGGGTGCGCTAGGCGCAGTTGGTATTATTACCAAACATGAAATTGTGCTGGCAATTACAGGAGGCTTGTTCGTTTTGGAGGCAATTTCAGTAATTGTCCAAGTTATTTCATTCAAGATGACTGGAAAAAGAATTTTTAAAATGGCTCCTATTCACCACCATTATGAAAAGAAGGGATGGGCAGAGTCTACTGTTGTTATAAGATTTTGGATAGTTGCAATAATTCTAGCAATGATTGGTTTAGCAACATTAAAATTTAGATAATGAAATTAGATAAAGATCTTTATTTTAAAAAAAAAATATTAATATACGGTCTTGGGGTTTCAGGTATTTCAAGTTTAAACTATTTAAAAAAAAACAACCTCACTAAGTGTTTCGATGACAACATTAAAAATTTAAATAAAAAATTTAAAAATTTTTCTATCTCAAAAAAAGAAATAAACAAAACCAAATTTGATCATATAATCGTAAGTCCGGGTATAAATAGCTTAAAATGTTCGCTTAAAAAATATTTAAAAAAAAATAGATCAAAAATTTGTACTGATTTAGATGTTTTTTATTCAAAAAACTCAAAAAATTTTATTATAGCTATTACAGGAACAAACGGTAAATCGACGTCAGCCAAATTATTGTATGATATTTTAAAAAAAAATAATTGTGATGTAAGATTAGTGGGAAATATAGGAAATGCTATTCTAAATGAAAAAAAAATAAATAAAAAAACAATTTTCATTGTTGAAATTTCCTCATATCAAATTTCTTATAGCAGGATCTTTAAACC
>CACMXM010000023.1 GCA_902617645.1 uncultured Pelagibacteraceae bacterium
TTAGGTGCTTCCTTTGGAGCATCAGCTTTTTTCTCTCCCTCTTTAGGAGCTTCATCTTTAGCTTCTTTTTTTCTGTCTTTTTTTGGAACAGCCTTTAAAGGATTATTACCTTTCGCTGGCATTTCCATTAATTGATTTTCTCCGAGAATTCTCGCTACACGCATAGTCGGTTTAGCACCTTGGCTTAACCAATATTTAATTCTCTCAGATTGTAAACCAACTCTTTCCTTCTTCTCCTTCGGTAAAAGTGGATTAAAAAAACCTAGTTTCTCTATAAATCTTCCATCTCTTGGAAACCTGCTATCTGCAACAACAATTTTGTAAACAGGTCTTTTTTTTGTTCCTCCCATTGATAACCTTAACTTTAACATTTCTCTCCTTTATTATTTTAGTTGATTAAAAAGTTCTGGCGGTATCCCTTTGTCTGCCAAACCTTTCATATTTCCTTTAGACATCTTCTTCATCATTTCAGACATCATTTTAAATTGTTTTAACAATTTATTGATAGTGGCAACGTCAGTACCTGAGCCATTAGCAATTCTTTTTTTTCTTGATCCGTCTATAATTTTTGGATTTACTCTTTCTTTTTTTGTCATAGATAAAATTACAGCCTCATTTTTACTTACAATTTTTTCATCAACACCAGCTTGATCCATTTGATTTTTTATTTTTGATACGCCAGGCAAAAAAGACATGATGCCTTCGATACCTCCCATCTTTTTCATCTGTCGTAGTTGAGAAAGATAATCGTCTAATGAAAATTGGCCTTTTTTTAATTTCTCTTCAGTTTTCTTTAGGTTCTCTTCATCAATATCTTGTGTAGCTTTTTCAACTAGTGAAACTATGTCTCCCATACCAAGGATTCTGTTTGCAATTCTGTCAGGATGGAATTCCTCTAGGTTTTCAATTTTTTCACCCACTCCTAAAAATTTGATTGGAACTTGAGATACATATTTCATACTCAAAGCTGCACCACCTCTTCCGTCACCATCAGATCTTGTAAGAACTATTCCTGTTAAATGAACAGTGCTTTTAAACTCTTTAGCAACATTTGCAGCTACTTGACCAGTAAGAGAGTCTGCAACAAGTAAAGTTTCAGAGGGATTAATTGTTTGCTCAATTTGTTTAATTTCACTCATCATTTGTAGATCTATTTGTGTTCTTCCAGCTGTATCAAAAATTATTACTTCTGATCCGTTTAAATTTGCAGCACTAAGTGCACGTCTACAAATATCCAAAGGTTGTTGTCCTTCGACAATAGGTAAAGTTGAGATATTATTTTGTTCACCCAGCAATTTTAATTGTTCTTGAGCAGCTGGTCTGTAAACGTCCAAGCTCACCATCATAATTTTTTTTTTGTTTGCTTTTTCAATATGCTTTGCAATTTTCGCTGCGGATGTGGTTTTACCTGATCCTTGCAAACCCACTAGCATAATCGAAACTGGTGGAACTGCATTAAGATTTATTTTTTCAGATTTACTTCCAAGTAAATTGACTAATTCATCGTAGACAATTTTAACAACCATTTGACCAGGTGATGTTGATCTTACGATTTCTTTGCCCAATGCTTTGGGCTTAACATTTTCTATAAACTGCTTTGCAACATCTAAAGATACATCGGCTTCTAGAAGAGCTAACCGAACAGATCTTAATCCTTCGTCCACTTGTTTTTCATCAAGTGATGGCGCTTTTTTTAAAGAAGAAAAAATTTCCTCAAATTTATTTGTCAAATTTTCAAACATAATTTTACACAGCAGTTATCGCACCAGTGGGCGAACCCTCGCTGACTGGTGTCGATCTCTTTGTTTCCAAAGACACCGCAAATTGCTGACTTTGCGGAAGTGGCGATAACCTATAATAGAGGTTCAAAAAGTCAATAAATAAGTTAAGTATAAATATATGGAATTTAATGCTTACAAAATGGATGGTTTAGGAAACGATTTTATCATCATAGATAGAAGAAAAAGTTCAATTAATTTAACAAAGGAAAAAATTATTGAACTAGGAGACAGGTCCAATATTGGATTTGATCAAATTATTTTTATAGATAAAAAAAAAGAAAGTTCTTTTCCTATAAAAATATTTAATTCTGATGGAGGTGAGGTAAGCGCATGTGGAAATGGGTCAAGATGTGTAGCTTATTTTTTAAGTAAAAATTTAAATACCAAAGAAGTTAAGTTAAAAACAAACAATCGGGTACTTAATGCAAAGATAGTTGGAAATTTACAAGTTGAACTTGAAATGGGAAAACCTTTGTTTAGTTTTGAGGATATTCCATTATCAAAGACAATAAATCCTGCTGATGTATCTTTAAAAATAAATGATAAAACATTTTCTAATGGATTTTGTGTCAATGTAGGGAACCCCCACATAATTTTTTTTGTAAAGAATTGCTTTGATTATGACCTAAAAATATTAGGTCCTAAAATTGAAAACCATGATCTATTTCCTGAAAAAACAAATGTAACATTTGCTGAAGTCGTAGATAAAAATAATATAAAAGTAAATGTGTGGGAAAGAGGAGCAGGACTTACTAAGGCCTGTGGAACGGCAGCCTGTGCATCTGCAGTAGCTGCCTTAAAGAAGAGTTTAGTTGATAATAAAGTTAATATTAATTTTAGTGAAGGTATTTTGAATATTGAGGTTGATAAAAATGATAATATTTTTATGACTGGACCAGTTTCGGAGATAAAAAAAATTAATTTAAAGTTATAAAATGAGTATTTTTGAAAAATTTAAATTAGGTTTGCAAAAAACTGCCACAAGTTTTTCCTCTGGGCTTAAGGAAATAATTATTAAAAGAGAAATTGATGACAAAACATTAGATGAAATAGAGGAATTTTTAATACAATCTGATGTGGGAATTATCGCTTCAGAAGAAATTAAAAAAATTATTGCAGAAAAAAAAGTTGATCCCAATAAAAATAAATTAGATGAAATTAATTCAATTCTTAAAGATTATATAATTAGTTTAATGTCGCCACTTGAAAAAAGCGTATTTTTTTCAAAAAAAACTGATTTAAATGCTGTACTTATCTCAGGTGTTAACGGTGTAGGCAAAACTACTACAATTGGAAAAATTGGTAAAATATTAAAAATGAATGATAATAAAGTAATTTTTTCAGCTTCAGATACTTTTAGAGCTGCAGCAATCGAACAGTTGGAAAATTGGGCAAAAAAAATTGATGTCGAAATTATTAAATCTTCACAAGGTTCAGATCCAGCTTCTGTTGCATATAAAGCCGTTGAAGCAGCCATAAATAAAAATTTTACTCATGTATTGATAGATACTGCTGGAAGATTGCAAAATAAAAAGAATTTAATGGAGGAGTATAAGAAAATTGCGAATGTTACTAAAAAAATTGACCCTAAGGCTCCACATGAAGTAATTTTAGTTTTGGATGCTACTTCTGGTCAGAATGTACTTAATCAAGTAGAAGAGTTTAATAAAATAATCCCAATTACAGGATTAATAATGACCAAACTTGATGGCACTGCAAAAGGCGGAATTTTAATTGCTATAGCAAAAAAATATAAATTACCCATCATAGCTTTGGGTTTGGGAGAAAAAGAGGATGATCTTCAAATTTTTGAGGCTGAAAAATTTGCTAATTCTTTTATACAATCTAATTAATTAAGTTGATTAATAAAATTTTCAATAGCTCTTACAAGATCTGGATTATATTCCATCATGTGGTCATCTTGATCGTTAAAATATTTGAACTTTTGACCATTTAGTTTTTCATATATTTCTAGTCCCATTTTAAAAGGTACAATTTTATCTTTTTTTCCATGCATTACTAATACTGGTGACTTAACGTTTATAATTTTTTTTAAACTCTCATATTTATCCTTAAGAAGGAATTTCACTGGAAATATAGGATAATATTTTTGCCCAAGTGTCACCATTGAGGTAAATGGCGCCTCTAAAATAATCCCAGCAAAGTTTTTCATTTGTGCAGTATGAATTGCAATAGCTGTCCCTAAAGATTCTCCGTATAAAATTATGTTGTTTTCGACAATATTTTTAGATTTCAACCAACTAATTACATTTTCTGCATCTTTATAAAGTCCAGCCTCGTAAGGTTTTCCCTTGTTTCCATTAAAACCTCTGTATGCGAATATGAGATAATTGAGTTTCAATTTTGATAATTCATTTAATTTATAAATCCTATTAGATAAATTTCCTGCATTTCCATGAAAAAAAACTAATGTTTTGTAATTTTCGTTTTTTTTATAATGCCAAGCAATGATATCATCATCTGAGGTTATCAAAATTTCATTTACTTTATGATTAAGTTCATAATTGCTTCTAGAATTGATATTTGGGTGATAAAGAAGTTTATTCTGATAAAAATACAAGAATACGGTAACAAAAAAGTAAATACCTATTAGAATAAAAGTAATACTCAAAATCATTTGATTTATTTTTAACAATTAGAAGAAATTTATTTTTTATCGAAGAATGCTTCGTAAATCATCATTACAATAGCAATTCCCATAAAGATATAAACTGGCAGAACATCAAAGAAACCAATCATCATTGATCTTGTTAAAGTTGTTGCAAGTCCTATTAAAAAGAAAAGACAAAAAGACAAACCGACTATTGTTGCAATTTTATTCATCATATTTTTTACTTTTTTGTTCTAACCATCTAGCAACCCCAAGAAATCTATGATCATCATACTTATCACCAATTAATTGGATACCTAAAGGTAAATTATTTTCACCTTGAAGTAAAGGTAGGGAAATTGCTGGTGTATGCATATAAGACCAAACTCGATTAAAATCTGCGCTTCCTGTACTTTTTAATCCTTTGTCTGCAACTCCTGTGGAGCATGGACTTAAAACACCATGATAATCCTCAAATACCTCTTTGTAAGATTCATAACTTCTTTTCATAAAATCTACAGCATCTAAATATTCTTTTGCAGAATATTTCATTCCTCTACTAATTGCGGACTGCATCTCCTTTGAAAGTTTATTTTTTGATTTCTTGTAATATGTCTGAAAATTATTAGCTAAGTCTGTTTCATGAATTACTCTATGGTACTTGTCAATATTTTTGAAATAAGATGGAGTATCAAATACTTCAATATTTTTTTTAAAAGATTTAATAAAGAACTCAAACGACTCCCGAGATCTCTTGTCAATTTTTTTCCAACTTTCTGTTTTATAAAATATAAACTTAGGTTCAAACATTGGTCCCTTTAAGCATTCATCCACCATAAATTCTGATGAATAGTGTATGGTTGCTTCGTCATATTGATCTTTTTTAATTAAAACTTTAGCAAGTAAAGCTACATCCTCTACTGTTTTTCCAAAAACTCCCATATGATCTAAATGATAGGATGTTCTTAAAACTCCATTTCTTGATATTAATCCATAGCTAGGTTTATATCCAACTACTCCACAATAAGATGCTGGTCTTATAACTGATCCTCCAGTTTGAGATCCAATTGATAGCGGAGCCATATGGGTCGCGATTACAGCTGCTGACCCGCTTGAAGATCCTCCTGGTGTCCTTGAATAATCGTGGGGATTTCTTGTATCTGGTGGACCAAGATAAGCCAATTCTGATGTTGCGGTTTTTCCCATTATAATTGCTCCCTCAGATTTAAGAAGATCTACAATTTCAGAGTTTTGGGATTGCGTTTTACCTTTTCTCAATACTGTTCCACATTCAGTTGGCATATCATAAGTTCCAATAATATCTTTTAATGCTACAGGAATACCATGCAATATACCCATTGGTTTTCCAGATTTTCTGTAAGTGTCGGCTTCTTCAGCTTTTTCTATCAAAAGTTTTTTATCAAAAAATGCCCAAGCTTTAACATCTTTTTCATACTTTTCTATTTGGGAAATATAATTTTGACAAAGCTCTAAACAGGTTATTTCGGATTTTCTAATCTTTTCTGCAATTTTAGATATCGGTAAAGAAAAGACATTAGTCATTTAAAAATTATTGTGCAAACAAAGTATCAGGTAACCATAATGCTATACCAGGAAAAATGTACATCAGTACCATTGCAAGTATAACAATTCCAAGGAAAGGCATAATTCCTCTGAAGATTTCCATTAACTGAACATTTCTACTTTGAACTCCTTTTAAATAGTATGCTGACATGGCCATTGGTGGTGTCAAAAAGGATGTTTGTAAATTTAATGCTATTAACATTGCAAAGAAATATGGATTCACACCAAAAAATTCTACAAGTGGTAAAAAGATTGGCACAAAAATAATTAGTATTTCAGTCCATTCTAGTGGCCAGCCTAAAAGGAAAATTATTATTTGAGTTATAACTAAAAATTGCCATGGCTGAATATCCATTGATTTGAAAAAATGTTCAAATACCTCATGTCCACCTAAATAAGAAAATACAGATGCAAAGGTCCAAGAACCTACAAATAACCACATAATCATAGCGCTTGTTTTTGCAGTTAAAAATACAGACTCTTTAAAATTTTTCCATTTTAATGACTTATAAAAGTAAGAGAGAACTAAGGCACCGAAGGCTCCAACTGCGGCTGCCTCAGCAGGTGTAGCTAAACCAGCTAGGATTGTCCCAAGTACTAAAATAATCAATGAAAATAATGGAACAAACGAAACCAAAACTTCTTTTAAAATCTCCGAACGTGGAGGAATTTCCTCTGCAGCAGGTTTTGGAGCTAAAGATGGATTAAAGTATGCTCTAATAATTACGTAAAGTATGTACAATCCGGCCAACATTAAACCGGGAAATATAGCTGCAGCAAAAAGTCTTAATGGTGATAATTGGGCTATTACAGCATAAACAATAAGCATGATACTTGGTGGAATTAAAATTCCTAAGCACCCACCGGAGCAAATTACGCCCGATGCAAATTTTTTATCATATCCTGCTCTTATCATCGCCGGCCAAGCAAGCAAACCCATAAGTGTAACTACGGCACCAATAATTCCAGTTGCTGTAGAAAATAATGCACATGTAACAAGTGCTGCAACAGCCATAGAGGCAGGAAGTCTATGAGATGCAAGTCTTATTGCAAAAAATAGCTTTGCTACAATCCCCGCTCTTTCAACTAGATAACCCATGAATAAAAATAAAGGGACGGCGGTTAAAACAGTATTATCCATTATTGTGTAGGTATTAGAGACTAATAAAGAAAATATCCGGTTATCAAATAAATGATCCATCCTAGTTGGATCAAAATAAGCGTAATAACCAAATCCCACTCCCATTGCTAGTAATGTAAATGCAATTGGAAAACCTAATAAAACTGCGAACAGAAACAAACTCATCATTAAAATTGCAATTTCTGGATTTGTTAGTTCAAATAACATCTGCTTGATCGTCCTTTTGTGAAGTTCTCATTAATACTTTTTCAGTTTCCTCAGCATCTGCTGATGCTCTAACAGGCCAATGGCCAGTTCTAATACAAATAATTGCTCTGCATACTTCACTAACACCTTGTATGGTTAATAATATTCCTGACAATGGTATTAAAGATTTAGCCATATAAATCTGTATTTGTGCTGGACTATTCCAGCTTGTTTCTTTTATTTTCCAGGCTAAAGCAGCGTATTCGTACCCATAAAATGCTAAAGCTAAAATTCCAGGGAAGAAAAATACAAAATATAAAATTAGATCAATCCAACCCTGTACTCTGGTTGGAAACAATCTATAAATAACGTCACCTCTTACATGAGCCTCTGTAGATAAAGTATATGCTCCAGCCATCATAAAAATAGCTCCATACATTTGTAAACTAAAATCAAAGTTCCATAATGTTGGACTGTTAAATGCATATGCCATGATAACTTCATAGCAAGTGCCTCCCATAAGAATGACAATACACCAAGAAAATGCTTTTCCCATTGAAGCACTCAGAGTGTCGGCAAATTTTATGAAAGATTTCATTTTCGTACCTTATGTTAAAATATATAATTAAAGCAAACAAAAAAAAGGGGACCATTTGGTCCCCTTTTTAAATATTGAAGTTAATAATTATATCTTAACTTTCGCAATAGGCCCGAACTCATTTTCATATGCTAACTTGTAATTAGGCTGGTTCATCAGCAAGTACTTCATTACTCTCTTAGCGTATGCTTTTTGAGAATCAACGATTTTCTTAAAGAAAGGATCTTTCTTATTAAAATCACCGATAACTTTATCCCAACCTTTTAATTGTTGAGCTAAAATTGCATCAGACGTTTGGTAAACATTAACTTTGTGTTCATTCATTAATTTAGATAAATCAGCTGAATATCTAACTAATGCTTTGAAATAGTTATCTGTGTTCGCAGCATACGCAGCATTTTTTAATATTGCTTGGTTAGCTGGAGACAGACCGTTGAATGTTTTGTTGTTGATAGGTATTTCAAACATCTCTTGAGATTGGTGGAAACTTCCTAAGTGATAGTGCTTAGAAACGTCTTGCATACCAAACTGTGAGTCTGAAGTTGGGTTGTTAAACTCAGCAGCCTCAATCAATCCAGTTTTCATAGCTGGTTGAATTTCACCACCTGGTAATTGTCTAACGACCATTCCCATCGCAGTAAGAACGTTAGTAGCAAGACCAACTGTTCTATACTTCATACCTTTAACATCAGATACTTTAGTTACATTTTTCTTAAACCATCCAAACGGTTGTGCTGGCATAGGCATATGAAAAACACCTGTGTAGTCGAAACCTACTTTTTTAACAGTTTCTTCATAAAGTGCTCTTCCTCCACCGTATTCCATCCATCCCATTACTTCTTGAGATGACATACCGTATGAAGGTCCTGTTCCGAATAAAGATGCCGCAGCATTTTTACCGTACCAGTAAGCTGTTACCCAGTGACCCATATCAACGGCACCTGAGCTAACTGCTTGACCAATTTCACTAGTCTTAACAACTGCTCCAACTGGTTGAAGATCAATTTTCAACGATCCACCAGACATGTCGCTTACCATCTTGCAGTAATCTCCTGCCATTTCAAAAAAGATGTTAGCTCCACTTGGCCATGCAGCTTGCATTTTTAACGTTTGTGCAGCACCTAAGTTAACATAAGGCATTGCAACAGCAGCTGCTCCGGCCATAGCCGCAGTCTTAAAGAACTTACGTCTTGAAGGCGTTTTTCCCTTCAATGATTTTTTTTCTTTAATCATTATTTCTCCTCTTTAGTTAATTAACTTGAGATAATTTAAGCATAAATGGTTGTAAGAGTCTTTTGCTAAATAGACCTATTCAAAATTATTTACAACTTTAAGTAGAATTATTTACTTTTAATTAACTTTATTTTTGCAGCTTCCAGATTTAAAGAACTCTTCTAGATTATCAATCGCAAGGTTCGCCATTGCTGTCCTAGTCTCTTTTGTTGCGCTACCTAAATGAGGTAATATGAAAGCGCTTTTATGTTTTAAATATCCTGGGTTTAAATTTGGCTCTCCTTTGTAAACATCTAAACCAACTGCATAAACTTTTCTTCTATCCAGTGCATCAATAAGAGCTTCGTCGTCTACAATATCCCCTCTAGCAACATTTGTTACTACAGCGCCTTTTGGTAAATACTCCAAAGTCTCTTTATTAATTAAATTTATAGTTTCTTTTGAGGCAGGACAACAAACTGAGAGTACATCTGATACCTCCATTAAACTTTTAAGATTGTCATGGTAGATTGATCCATTTTCTTTATCAGAACTAAGTTTAGATCGGTTATGATAATGAACTATCATTCCTAAAGACTTTGCAATTTTTGCTATTTTTTGTCCAATTCTCCCCATACCCAAAATTCCAAGTCTAGCACCAGTTAATTGCTTTCCAATAAGATAATCTGCTGACCATTTCCAGTCTGCGTCTCTTGCTCCTTGAATACCCTCAGATGCTCTTCTACATGCTCCAAGTATTAAAAGAACACCAATTTCAGCAGTTGCATCTGTCAAAACTTCTGGAGTGTTTGTAACAATTATATTTCTTTTTTTTGCTGCCTCTAAATCTATGTTTCCAAATCCTACAGCAAAATTTGATAAAATTTTTACACTATCAGGTAAGCGATTTATTGTTTTCTCGTCTAACTTATCTGTTAAAGCAGATAATACCCCATCACATCCATGGCTCAACTCTATAAGCTTATCCTGAGAGTAGAGTTCATCATTTGAATTTAAGTTTGCATCATATAGCTCTTTAATTCTGTCTTCATTGGATCTTAAAAGTCTTCGTGTAACAAGAATTTTTTTCATATTTTAATTAATGTCGAAAATTTTTCCAGGATTCATAATATTATTTGGGTCCAAGCTTCTTTTAATAGTTTTCATGACAGGTATATTATCTGGATGTTCTTTTAACAAGTAACTTTTTTTATGAAGACCTACTCCATGTTCTCCTGTAATTGTGCCCTCAAGGTCTAAAGTTTTATCGATTAACAAATCGCTAAATTCTCTGATTTTTTTATAAACAGATTTATCGTTTGGATCATAAGGGAATAAAACGTGGAAGTTTCCATCTCCTAGATGTCCAACCATTGGCGCTCTAAGACCAAACTTTTTAACTTCTTCTTCAGCAAATTTAACGCATTCTGTTATTTTTGATATTGGCACACATACGTCTGTTGAATAAACTCTTCCGTTATCTACTAATGCTTTAACTGAGTAGTAAACATCCCATCTTGCTCGCCACAGATGGTTTCTTTCCTCTAACGTATCAGCCCATTTAAAAGCACTACCATTATTATTCTTTGAAATTTCCTCTACAATTTTAATTGATTCTTTATTAGAAATCTCAGTTCCATGAAATTCAAAAAACAATGTAGGTAAAGTTTTAATATCTTTAAGTTTTGAGTAATTAATACTTATATCCATTTGATCTTTATTAAGCATTTCAATCCTTGCGATCGGAACACCATACTGAATTGTTTCTTGAGCTGTCTGAACAGCCTCCTCCAACGTATTAAAATGACATATGGCGCTCATCATGCTTTCTGGTATTGGAGATAATCTAAGTTGAACTTCAGTTATAATCCCAAGTGTACCCTCTGAACCAATAAATAAATTCGTAAGATTATATCCTGCTGAAGTTTTTTTTGTTCTTGTGCCTGTTTTTATTATTTCTCCACTTGGTAAAACTACAGTCAAACCGGTAATTACTGTTTTCATAGTTCCATATTTTACAGCCATTGTTCCAGAGGCTGATGTCGATGCCATCCCACCTATTGCAGCATTAGCACCTGGATCTATAGGGAAAAATACTCCATCCTCTCTTAAATATTCATTCAATTTTTCTCTTGTTACATTTGCCTGAACCCTGCAATCAAAATCTGCTGCATTAACGCTTAAAATTTTATCCATTTTTTCTAAAGAAATTGTTATTCCCTTATCATTACCAACTACGTTACCTTCTAAGGAAGTTCCTGTTCCGAAAGGCACTACAGGAACTTTGTGATCATTACAAAGTTTTAAAATTTCAGAAACTTCTTCATTTGTTTCTGGGAATACTACTGCCTGTGAGAGAATAGGATCGTATGTGTCTTCACCTCTAGCATAATTTGCTCTAGTTGATTGAGATAAAGAAAATCTATCTTTCAATAAACTTGTAAGTTCTTGTTTTAAAGAAGGGTTGTTCATTAAATTAGTATAACAAGCCTATTAACAAAAATATACTTATCCTAGCATTTTTTTAACATTTTCAAGAGCTTGAGAAATATTATCTCTTGATGCTGCAAAACTAAATCTTACATAATCATTACAGCTTTTTCCAAATGCAGTTCCAGGTACAATTGCAACTCCTGCCTCATGCATAGCTTTTTTGCAGAATTCAGCTCCGCTCATGCCTGTTCCGCTTACTTTTGGAAAAGCATAAAAAGCACCTCCAGGCAAACTACATTCTACCCCAGGCAAACTATTTAATCCTTCATGAATAAGTTTTCGTCTAGCAGTAAATTTTTCCATCATTTCATGGATAGAGTCATCCGGTCCATCAAGAGCAGCAATGCCAGCAAATTGAGCAGCAGCATTCACACAAGATACACTATTAATTAATAATTTATTTACATGCTCAACTAGGTGTTCAGGCCAAAAACTCCAACCTAATCTCCAACCAGTCATCGAGTAAGCTTTACTCCATCCTTCTAAAACAATTAATCTATCTCTTAATTCAGGATAGTTGAAAAAAGAGGGCATTTCTTTTCCATCAAATATTTGTCGACTATAAATCTCGTCACTTAAAACAGTTACATGTGGATGTTTTTTTAAACCTTCAGCTAGTTTGTCAATTTCTTGTTTTTCAACAAAACTTCCTGTTGGATTATTAGGATTTATTAAAACCAATAGTCTCGTTTTATCAGTTATTAATGAAAGAATTTTATCAGCACTAAATTTAAGATCTTTATCCTCAGTTAAATCATATTTCACAGAAGTTGCTCCTGTATAATTTATCATAGACTCATAAATTGGGAAAGCTGGAGTTGGATTGATAATTTCAGCTCCCGGCTCACCAAAACATTGAATTGCATATGTCATGGTGGGTTTTCCACCTGGCATAATTAAAATTCTTTCTGCGCTGACATCTGCATTATAACGTTTTTTAATCCATCTAGTAACAGCTTGTCTACATTCAGGAATTCCATTTGACATCACATATCCATGATGACCGTCATCCAAAGCTTTTTTAGCAGCATCAACAACATGTTTTGGAGTTTTAAAATCCGGCTGACCTAATCCTAAGTGAATCATGGGTTTGCCCTGTGCTTCTAACTTTTTAGCCTCTGCGAGAACGCTAAATGCTGTTTCTGTTCCTAATCTATCTAAACTTTTTGCTAACTTCATTTAAAATCTCCAATCTACTTTCTATAAATTAATTTTGAATTATTTAACTCTGACAAATTTTTACAACCCATCAAAATCATATTTCTATTTATTTCATCATGCATCATTTTTAATAAATGTTCAACGCCTTGTTGGCCACCTGCGCTCAAGGAAAACAGAAACATTTTACCGAAACTACAAGCTTTTGCGCCAGCTGCTAGGGCCTTAAGAACGTGCGTTCCTCTCCTGACACCTCCATCAAGTATTATCTCTAACTTATCACCAACTGCATCTGATATAGCTTTTATTTGATCAAAAGGAGAGCGCGAACCATCTAATTGTCTTCCCCCATGGTTGGATACCATTATAGCAGTACATCCTATATCAATGGCACGTTTCGCATCGTCAACAGACATAACCCCTTTTAATGCAAATGGTCCATTCCATTTTTTTACACAATACTCAGCATCTTTCCAGTTCATCTTAGGATCATATTGCTCATTAATATAATCAATTACTGATTTAGTAATATTAGTTCCTTTATCAGTTTTTTTTACAACATTAGATAATTCAAATTTTTTATTTGTTAGATAACTTAGTACCCATGATGGTTTTAACGCAAAGCTAAACAAACTATTTAAAGTTAGCTTTGGAGGTGTTGTAAATCCAGTTCTATGATCTTTCTCTCTGTTTCCTGCAACTAGAGTATCTACAGTGAGACACATACCATCAAAACCTGATCTTTTACATCTATCTAATAAATCGTCAGTAATAGATTTATCTTTGTGCACATAAAGCTGAAATAATTTTGGACCACTTGAAATATTTGATATTTCTTCAATAGAATTGTTTGCCATTGTTGACATACTATAAAATGTACCAAATTTCTCAGCAGCTCTAGCAGAAGCCTTATCACCATCTGGATGATATAATCTTTGCATAGCTGTTGGTGATAGAAAAATTGGCATATCAATTTTTCTCCCAAAAATTGATGTAGATAAATCTGGCTTGCCAACACTCGCTAAAATATTTGGTATTAAATCACAATCATCAAAAGCACTAGTGTTTCTTCTTAATGTAACTTCATCGTCAGCACCACCATCTATATAATGAAAAATAGGTGCAGGAAGTTTTTTTTTTGCAAGTTTTCTAAAGTCGTTAAAATTTCTGCAATCAGAAATATTCATTAAACTCTAAATCTTAAATTTTTCCTGCTGAGATCACTTATCTTAGTACATCCCATAAGTTTCATATCTCTCTCTAGTTCAGCTTTGTATTGACCTAAAGCTCTCTCAACGCCAGCTTGTCCAGCAGCTGCCAATGCATATAAATATAATCTTCCACCTGCACATGCCTTTGCACCAAGTGATAAAGCTTTCAACATATGAGTACCCCTTTGAAATCCACCTTCACAAATTACATCAATTTTATCA
>CACMXM010000024.1 GCA_902617645.1 uncultured Pelagibacteraceae bacterium
TGAAAGATTTGGTGGTTCAGGATTTAAAACTCCTGTAATCGAATCTACTGGTACTGGTGGTGGAGCTAAACTATTCTGTGCTGGTGTAGGTGAACAACATCCTGATATTACAAATGCATCAAGAGCTATGAAAGATAAAGAAAAAGCTCTTTGTAAGAAAAATGGTGTAAATGAAATCGTTGAGATCGTAATTGGTAACGATGGTATTACATTAGCTTACAGCAAAGATGCAAAACCAGTAAACTTTACTAAAGAACATTTGTATTTAGCACTAGCTGCTCATACAGTTGTTGACGGTAAATTAGTTCCAAATATTTATAAAACTTGGGACCAAATTGACCCTAGCTTACCAAAACAAAAAATTTCAGTGATGATCCCACCAGGAACATCAGGAACTAGAGATGCTTGGAATTCTTTAGTTATGAAAAAAGGTATGACCAAAGAAGCTAAAGCTCTTTATAAAGCTGGTTTTGAAGCTGGAAATAAAAAATACAAAAAACCTCAAAAACTTTACAGAGAAGATGGTGCTGCTATTGAAGTTGGAGAAAATGATAGTTTAATCATCCAAAAGTTAACTCAAGATAAAGATATGTTTGGTTTCTTTGGTTTCAGTTATTTCTTAGCTGCAAAAGATAAATTGCAAGCAGCAAGTATTGATGGTGGACAACCATCATTGAAGTCTATTCAAGACTACAGTTATGCTGTTGCTAGACCTTTATTCTTTTACGTGAAAAAAGCTCACGTTGGAGTAATTCCAGGCTTACATGAGTTTGTGAAAGAATTCACAACGAAGAAAGCTATTGGAAAAGGTGGTTACCTAGCAGACATTGGTTTAGTGCCATTAGACTCTAAGTTGTATAAAACAACTAGAACTAATGCTACCAAACTAGTTGCTATGGGTAATTAATTATTCCTCAGTTAACAAATGATTAAAAAAGGGGGTCTTTTTTAGACCCCTTTTTTTTAAATTAAGAGTACAGTCCTCAATAAAGGAGATTCTTTGAACTTAATATTATTTATATTTATTGTTCTTCTAGGTTTCACAAGTTATTATTTTGGACGCAAAAAAGCATATACAATTCAATCTACAAAAAAAAGATTAACTGCATTACCACAATTTTATGGTTATTATCTTGCAATTTGGTGTGCAATACCAGCCTTTATAATTTTTTCTTTATGGGCAATTTTTGAGCCCACAATTGTAAAACTATTAATATTAAGTGATTATTCAAATCAAGGTTATCTTGATGATGAATTAAATTTAATATACGAAAAGACAAAAGCATTATCTCGAGGTCAATTCACCGGAGAAATTACACCTTTCATTGATGCTTCTGCTGAAAAATATTTAAGTCTTCGATCAATAGCACAAAGTTCAAAAGTTGTTATAGTATTATCTGCAATTATTGCCTCTGTTGCTTATGCGTATAAAAGAATTTCATCTAATTCTAGAACAAGAGAACCAGTTGAAAAATTTTTGAACGCAGTTTTATTTACAGCTTCTTTAGCTGCAATATTAACTACTGTTGGAATAGTTTTCTCACTTATATTTCAAACTATAGATTTTTTTAAAGTAATTCCATTATTTGATTTTGTCTTTGGAACTCACTGGTATCCAGCAAAAGCTTTTGTTAGAGATTCTTCTGAGGCTTTAGATCCGACAATGTATTCAGATACTTTTGGAGCAGTTCCTATTTTTGCAGGTACTTTTTTTATTGCATTTATTGCTATGTGTGTTGCTATACCAATTGGATTAATGAGTGGAATTTATTTAGCTGAATATGCATCAGCTAAAGTTAGACAATATGCAAAACCATTAATTGAAATTTTAGCTGGTATACCAACAGTTGTTTATGGTTTTTTTGCTGCCCTAACTGTTGGCCCATTTTTAAAAGAATTAGGAACCTCAATGGGTCTCGAAGTTTCAGCTGAAAGTGCTTTAGCAGCAGGAGGGGTAATGGGCATTATGATCATACCATTTATTTCAAGTTTAAGTGACGATGTAATTACAAGTGTACCTCAAAGTTTAAGAGATGGAAGTTATGCTATGGGAGCAACTAAATCAGAAACAATCAAGAGAGTTATTTTTCCTGCAGCATTGCCGGGGATAGTTGGATCTATTTTGCTTGGTGTTTCAAGAGCTATTGGAGAAACAATGATAGTTGTTATGGCCTCTGGTTTAGCTGCTAATTTAACTTTAAATCCATTAGAATCTACTTCAACAATTACAGCTCAAATTGTAGTTATTCTAATTGGTGACCAAGCTTTTGGTGACCCAAAAACGCAAGCTGCTTTTGCTTTAGGTATGTCATTATTTTTAGTAACGCTTTGTTTAAACATTGTGGCCTTAAGAGTTGTTAAAAAATATAGAGAGAAATATGAATAAAAATAAAGAACAATTATTAAATAAAAGATACAAGGCTGAGCAGAGATTTCGCTTATACGGTCAAAGTGCAATTTTTATGGCACTTTTATTTTTAACAATTTTTATTTTCAAAATTTTTTCAACTGGCTATTCAGCTTTTCAAAAAACTTGGCTCATTGTTCCAGTAACTTTTGATCCCGAACTAATGATGTTAGAACAAAACCCTTCTAAAGAAGATATACAAGATGCCGATTATTACGATATAGCATTAAAATCAATGGCTGATTTAGATCTAAATGCCAATGAGGATCAAGAAAATGAATTGAAGAGAATGGTGTCTTATTTCTTCGAAAAAGAAATTAAAAACGAGCTTTTAAATGACCCTAATTTAATAGGAAAAACAAAAGAAGTTTATCTAACTGCTTCAGATGATTTAGACCAAGTCTTTAAAGGAAATTATCCAAGAGATTTACCTGAAGACCAAAGAAGAGTAAGCGATTATCAATTAAAAATTTTTGATCAACTTGTTGTAAATGGTAAGGTTGAAAGTAAATTTAATATTAGTTTTTTTACAAATGCAGACTCAAGAGAAGCTGAACTAGCTGGTATAGCTAGTTCATTTATGGGCTCAATTTTTTCTATACTTGTTTGTTTAATGATAGCTTTTCCTGTAGCAGTTCTAGCAGCAATTTATCTTGAAGAATTTGCTCCTAAAAATAGATTTACTGATTTTATTGAAGTAAATATAAATAACTTGGCAGCAGTTCCATCTATTGTTTTTGGTTTATTAGGATTAGGAGTTTTGTTGGCTATATTTCAACTACCAAGGTCTACCCCATTAGTTGGAGGTATCACTTTGTCCTTAATGACCTTACCAACAATAATCATAGCTGCAAGAGCATCTTTAAAAGCTGTTCCTCCAAGTATAAGAGAAGCAGCACTTGCTATGGGAGCCAGTCGAATGCAAACCACAATGCATCATACTGTTCCTCTTTCAATGCCCGGCACGTTATCAGGGACAATAATTGGTTTAGCTCAAGCTTTAGGAGAAACTGCACCCCTAATTTTAATCGGAATGGTTGCTTTTGTTAACACGATACCTGGATCACCTATGGATCCTGCTGCAAGTTTACCAGTTCAAATTTATATTTGGGCCGAAAGTGCTGAAAGAGGATTTGTAGAAAAAGTCTCGGCGTGTATAATGGTCTTACTTGGTTTTTTAATAACAATGAATTTATTTGCCCAAATAATTAGACATAAGTTTGAAAAAAAATGGAGTTAAAATGATAAAGATTAAAGCAAAAGATGTTGATGTTTTTTATGGAAAAAAACAAGCGCTCTTTAATATAAGTTTAGATATTGAGGAAAATCAAGTAACAGCATTAATTGGTCCATCTGGTTGTGGTAAATCAACTTTCCTAAGATGTCTTAATAGAATGAATGATGTAATTGATATTTGTAGTGTTAAAGGAGAAATTTTAATTAATGACTTTAATATCAATGATAAAAGTTGTGATGTAGTAAGACTAAGAGAAAAAATTGGTATGGTTTTTCAAAAACCTAATCCTTTTCCAAAAACTTTATATGAAAATGTATCTTACGGTCCAACAATTCATGGTATGGCTCAATCAAAACAAGAAATGGATGAAATTGTTGAAACTAGTTTAAAAAAGGCTGCACTATGGGAAGAGGTAAAAGATAGATTGCATGAACCTGGAACTGGATTATCTGGAGGACAACAACAAAGACTTTGTATTGCTAGAGCAATTTCTGTAAGACCAGAAGTTATATTGATGGACGAGCCTTGTTCAGCATTAGATCCGATAGCGACTGCACAAATTGAAGAATTGATTGATGAGTTAAAAAAAGAGCACACAATAATAATTGTAACTCATTCTATGGCTCAAGCTGCACGTGTCTCTCAAAATACTGGTTTTTTTCACTTAGGACAATTGATAGAACATGGATCTACTGATAAAATATTCAAGAATCCTGATAATACAAAAACACAGGATTATATAACGGGGAGGTTTGGATAATGTCTGAAGCACCACATACAGTTAAATCTTACGAAGAAGAACTAAAAAATCTGAATGCTAATATAGTTAAGATGGGAAGTGCATGTGAGGATGCTTTAGGTAAAGCAATTCAAGCCATTACAACAAGAAATAGTGATATTGCTGAAAATGTAATTCAAGATGATGAAAAAATAGATAAATATGAAGCCTTGATTGAACAACAAGTTGTAAATTTAATTGCTTTAAGACAACCTATGGCAATTGATTTAAGGGAGACAGTAACGGCTTTGAAAATGTCTTCAGATTTAGAAAGAATAGGTGATTTAGCAAAAAATATATCCAAGAGAACACTTTTGCTTAATGAAAATCTTCCAAAGAATTTGGTAGATTCACTAAATAGAGTATCTACCAATGTTCAAAAACAATTAAAATCAACATTAGACGCTTATCTAGAAAGATCTGCGCCAATAGCAGTAAATGTTTGGGAAGGTGATGAGCAAATAGATGATCTAACAAATCTTTGTATGCAAGAAGTTATAAAATATCTTAAAGACAATGAAAAAAATTTAGAGGATGGAACTCACTTGTTGTTTGTGACCAAAAACGTTGAGCGTATTGGTGATCATACTACAAATGTTGCAGAACAAATTTATTACTTAGTTAAAGGTGAATATTTAGAAGGTGACAGACCAAAGGGCACCGAGCCAATTGTAACAGGAGAAAAATGATTTATGTCAGCTCATGTTTTCATAGCTGAAGATGAAGCATCAATTGTTAGTTTGTTAAAGTACAATCTTGAAAAAGAAGGTTATAAAGTCAGTCATTCAGAAAATGGAGAAGATGCTCTTAAACAAATAAAATCAAAACAGCCAGATTTAATATTAATGGATTGGATGCTACCTGAATTATCCGGTGTTGAAATTTGTAAAAACTTAAAAAAAGATAATAAGTTTAATGATATTCCTGTCATTATGTTAACTGCAAAAGGGGAGGAAGAAGACAAATTAAAAGCATTTGATACAGGTGCAGATGATTATGTAACTAAACCTTTTAGTCAAAAAGAATTAAATGCTAGAATTAAATCTTTATTGAGAAGATCTAAGCCTCAATCATCATTAGACATTGTAGAATTTACTGATTTAAAAATAGATCGGATTACAAAAAGAGTTTATAGAAAAGATAAGGAAATTACTTTAGGTCCAACTGAATTTAAACTATTAGATTTTTTTATCAAAAATCCAAAAAGAGTTTATTCAAGAGAACAACTTCTAAATAATGTTTGGGGGGAAGATATATATGTTGAGTCTAGAACAGTAGATGTTCATATTAGAAGATTAAGACAAGCAATTAACATACAAAATACAAAACCTTTAATTAGAACAGTGAGATCAGCTGGTTATTCTTTAGAACCTTGAAGATCTTTGGGTCTTATAAATTCTTTTAAAACTCCTTTTTTCTCAATTTCATTCCAGGATTTAATATCAAACTCAATTTTTGCAAATGCTGCTGTTGGGAATTTATAATTCATTAGTTTAAAATTATTCGTATTATGATTTTTTGTAAGATTTCGTACTAAATTTTTCACTGATGGTTCATGGTTTATAATCAAAATCGATTTATATTCACTGGATATTTCTTTAATTTTTTTTGTAATTGCATTCTCATCAACTAAATATAAATCTTTTGAAAAATTAACTTTTTTTGGCTTATTAATTTTCTTGGATAAAATTTGAAAAGTTTTTTTTGTTCTTTTTGATGATGAAATTAAAGCATAATCAAATTTAAATTTTTTTTTAACAAAAAATTCACAAATCATTTTTGCATTTTTCTTGCCTCTTTTACTAAGTGGTCTATCAAAATCATTAATACTTAAATCATCCCAACTAGATTTTGCGTGTCTCATGACGTATAATTGATACATAAAATCTAAATATATGACTGCTTTAAAAAAACAACATAAAGAAGAGCTAAAATCTAAATATATTAATAGAGAGCTTTCTTGGTTAAAATTCAACGACAGAGTACTTTTAGAGGCGCAAAATATCGAAAATCCTCTTTATGAAAGAGTAAAGTTTTTATCAATTGCTGGGTCTAATCTAGATGAATTTTTTATGGTCCGTGTTGCTGGGTTATATAGTCAAATAAAACAAGAAGTTGAATCATTAAGTTCTGATGGTTTGACACCTGAAGAGCAAATGGATGAAGTAGTGCTTGAAACTAAGAATTTATTAAAAAAACAGAATAAAATTTTTATTAAACTGATTATGGAATTAAAAAAAAATAATATCAGTTTAGTTAAACCAGTTAATTTAAATACTAAGGATAAAAAAAAACTTCTAGAAATATTTAAAGAAGAGATTTACCCTTTATTAACACCATCAGCAATTGATCCTGCACACCCATTTCCATTTATAATCAATCAAGGAAGAGCAATTGTAATGAAGTTAAGAAAAAAAAATAAAAAAAGGATTTTAAACTCAATAATTGTAATACCAAAAGCATTATCTAGATTTATTGAAATAGAGTCTTCAAAAAATCATAAGAAGTTTGTTATTCTAGATGACGTAATAAGTTTTTTTGCTAATGAAATTTTTCCAGATCATGATTTAGAAAAGAAAATGATTTTTAGAGTAATAAGAGACAGCGATGTAGAGATTCAAGAGGAAGCAGAAGATTTAGTTAGATCTTTTGAATTGGCTTTAAAAAGACGTAGAACTGGTGATATTGTTCGTTTAGAGGTTCTTGAAAATAGCGATAAAGAATTGGTAAGATTTATAACTAATAAATTAGATATAAATCCTGACTATATTTATGATGTATCTGGCCTTGTTGGAATTCAAGATATAGATCAAATATGTAAAGTAAAAAATCCAAAATTAAGATTTAAGCATTTTACCCCTAGAGAAGTTGAAAGATTAAAAGAATATAATGATAATTTTTTTGAAACTATTAAAAAGAAAGATTTAGTTGTTCATCATCCTTTTGAAACATTTGACTCAGTAATTGAATTTTTAAACCAAGCAGCAAATGATAAAAAAGTTATAGCTATTAAACAAACTTTATATAGAACAACTCTAGACTCACCAATTGTTAAAGCTTTAATAACAGCTGCAGAAAACGGAAAAACAGTTACCGCTTTAATTGAAATTAAAGCTAGATTTGATGAGGAAGCTAATATTCAACTATCAAGAAGTTTAGAAAAAGTAGGTGTCCAAATTGTTTATGGTTTTGCTAAATATAAAACCCATGCAAAATCATCATTAGTTTTAAGAAGAGAACAAGGAAAAATACAAACTTATTTTCATTTAGGAACCGGCAATTATCATCCAGTAAATGCTAAAATTTACACTGATTTATCTTTATTTAGTTGTGATAAAAAAATGGCCTCTGATGTTGAGAAATTTTTTAATTATGTAACTGGATACGCAAAACCAAAAAATCTTAATAAAATTTCTATTTCGCCAATTAATATGAGGCAAACGTTAAATAAAAATATTGATGCTGAAATTAGAAATTCTAAAAATGGAAAATTTGCAGCTATTTGGGCAAAAATGAATTCATTAGTAGATCCAGAAATTATTGATAAATTTTATGAAGCTTCAAATGCTGGTGTAAAAATTCATTTATTTGTGAGAGGTGTTTGTTGTTTAAGACCAGGAGTTAAAAATAGATCAGAAAACATAGTGGTAAAAAGCATCATAGGAAGATTTTTAGAGCATTCTAGAATTTACTGCTTTAGTAATGGTACAAAAAAAATGCCTGATAGAAATGCAAAAGTATATATTTCTTCAGCTGATTTAATGCCGAGAAATTTGAATAGAAGAGTAGAACTTCTAGTGCCAATTGAAAATGAAACCGTTCATGAGCAAATTTTAGATCAAATAATGTTAGCAAATTATCTTGATACTAATCAGAGCTGGGAGCTCAATGCTGATGGTAATTATAAAAAAATTAAATATAGTAATAACGATTCCTTTTCAGCTCATGAATATTTTATGAATAATCCGAGCTTATCTGGAAGAGGCAAGGCTAAATTAAAAATGCAGCCTAAACAACTGCACTTAAGATTGATTAAAAGTGGAAGTAATTAAAAGCAAAAATAGTTTAAAATTAAAACAGGCAAAATTAGCTATAATAGACATTGGATCAAACTCTATAAGAATGCTAATTTATGAAGATTTCAGTTCTTCTCGTGTGCCTTTTTTTAATGAAAAAGCTGTTTGTGAACTTGGAAAAAATTTAGATAAATCGAAAAAACTTCACAGATCTGGTACTGAATATGCTTTAAAAGTTTTAAAAAGATTTTCTGAAATTTTAAATATTTCAAAAATCACAAATCTAAAGATTATTGCAACAGCAGTTATAAGAGAAGCAACTGATACAAAACCTTTTATTGATGAAGTTGAAAAACTTTTTAAAACTAAGATTAATATATTATCAGGCGAAGAAGAAGCTACATGCTCAGCTGAGGGAGTAAAAATAGGTTTTGAAAATGTTGATGGATTAGTTGCTGATCTTGGGGGTGGTAGTTTGGAGTTAGCCCGAGTTGAAAACAATATAGTAACCAATACAACCTCATTACCCGTTGGCGTTTTAAGATTATTAAATAATCCTATAGTTAAAAAAAGAAATTTAGCAAAATATATTAAAAAATTATTAAGAGATGAAAAATGGCTCTCAAAAAAGAAGTTTAATAATTTATATTTAGTTGGAGGTACTTGGCGTGCATTATTTAAGTTACATCTTTTTCAAAATAATCATCCGGTACATATAATTCATCAATATAGTATTGATAACAATGTTTTATCTAAGTTTGTTGAAAAAATTTCATCTTTTAATAAATCTAAACTTAAAACAGTTGAGTATATTTCAAAATCTAGAACACCATATTTACCCTATAGTTGCATTATACTTGATGAAATTATGAGAGTTACAAATCCAAGAAATATAATTTGTTCTATAAGTGGTTTGCGTGAAGGTTCTTTATCAATTGACTATTTTAAAGATGTAAAAGAATCTGAAATCTTTTACAAAGCACTTGAGAATGTTGCAAAAAAAAGAGGTGATCTAGGATCGAACTATAAAAAATATTATGATTTTATTCAGCCAGTTTTTGAAGGCAATGAACATTTTAATAAGAAATTATTATATCTAGCATGTGTATTAAGCCATATGGATTGGGGATTAGGAGCATTTCAAAAAGCTGAATTAGTATTTCAAGAAACGATAAACACTCCGTTACTTAGACTGACACACAAAGAAAGAATACAATTAGCTTTGTCATGTTATTGGCGCTATTGCAGTATCAAATATAATCCAAAAATGGAGTACCTAACTTTTTTAAATAATAATGAAATTTTTTCAAGCAAACAAGTGGGAGCTGCATTGAGATTTTCACAATCATTGACCTCGATATCTACGATATTTCTTGAAGAGTTTAAATTGTATAAAAGAGGTAATGCTGTATTTTTGAAAATTCCATCACAACATCAAGAAATAATCTCAAAACAAGTTACTAAAAGATTTAAAGCTCTTGCTAGAGAATTATTTTTAGAGCCAAGAGTAATTTATTCAAATAATTCAAAATAAACCAAAGTTAATTAAACTTTAATAATAAGTAAATATTTCTGTAACTTAATCTTTTTAAGATAACTTACGAAATTTAAATATTCATTATTTATTCCCCTATTTAAATTTTGTTAATTAATTACTTTCTCCCTTCTTTTAAATTAAGAAGGGAGGAAGACAATTTATTTGATATTAATTATTTATAGATGCAGGAGACTGCTCTGCTTTTTTAGCAAGTTTTTTTGCTTTTTTTTCAGCAACCTTTTTTTCTAAACCAGCAATTTTAATATTAACTTTTGACAATTTTTTTTCTTTTGCCGTAATTTTATTTTTCAATCTATCAATTGCTTTTAAAATTTTTGTTTTTTTCTTCTCATTTTTTTTTAGTTTTTTTCTCATTACCGCCTCCGAATTGTTTGATATTAAATTAAATCATATAATTCTTAAATAAAAAAGATATTTTAATACAACCTATAGTTTATAGTTTTTTAAGACCTGTTATTAAATAAAAAAACATTGCTATGTGAGAACTATTATTGAATTTTTGATTTAATATTAATTTAAATATGTCTCTTTGATTAAAAAGATGAATTCTAATACCTTGTTCTGGTTTCGAAATTTTAATTAAGTCTTCTGTGTAATAACCAGTAATTTTAGTAGTTAGTCGTCCAGGTTCAGTATAAAAAGTTATAATTTTACTTAATTTTGATCTTGATCTATATCCTGTTTCTTCTCTTAATTCCTTATATGCTGATTGCAGAGTTGTTTCCTTTTTTTCCACTATGCCAGAAGGAAACTCGTAATTAATTTTATTAATTGGAATTCTTTTTTGAGAAACTACTATATATTTGTTTTTAATTTTTGGTATTACCAATGAAAGATTAGAAGTTTTAAGATAATGATAGAATTCTTTTTTTTTAAATTTTTTATTAATCAAACTTATTTGATTGGTAAGTTTTATATCTTTCAATTTTTCTCTAAAAATAATTTTTTAACAATTAATACAGCAATTAACATTCCTATAAGCTCAGCTAAGATATAATAAGGAGTGTTTAAATAACTAATACCTGTAAAAGACTCTGTAAATGTTCTAGCAATTGCAACAGCTGGATTTGCAAAAGAAGTAGATGAAGTAAACCAATAACCAGCAGTAATATAAAGACCAACGCTAGCAGCAACAGCAATTTTACCTGACTTCATTGAACCAAAAATTATCACTATAAGTCCTAATGTTGCTATTACCTCAGATGTGAATATGTAAATTCCATCTCTTGATTTAGTAGACAATTCATAAATTTCATTTTCAAAAAAGAAATTGGCTAAACCAACTCCAATCAAGCAACCAATCAATTGAGCAATGATATAGTAGGCTAGAAGTTTCTTTTTTAATTTACCTGTTATTGCCATTGCGATACTTACAAATGGATTAAAGTGAGCCCCTGATACATCAGCAAAAACTGTAATTAGTACAAATAAACCTGCTCCTGTTGCTATAGTGTTTGCAATTAACATTACCGCAACATCATCAGTTAAGTTTTCTGCCATTAAACCTGAGCCAACAATAATCATTACTAAAAAACAACTGCCTAATAGTTCAGCAAGAAAATAACGACTTTTATTTTTCATTTATTAGTTCCCTTATTCGTTTATGAATATTATTGTAAACTTTTTCAATTATTTCGTCTTTTTTATTTAAGTCATTTATTTCATTAAGTAATTTAACAGGATCCTCTATATCCCAATGAATTATCTGGTCTTTATTAGGCCAAATAGGACAGACTTCATTATTGGCATTATTACAAACTGTAACAATATAATCCATTTTAATTTGACTATTGATAAATTCATTAAAATTTTTAGATCTATAATTTAAAAGATCATAATGTTTTGATAATAAATAATTCTTCACATCTTCATTTATTTTTCCTGTTGGATTACTCCCAGCACTAAAACCTTTATACAAATCGTCATACTCGTTATTTATTATACTTTCAGCAATAATACTTCTTGCTGAATTACCTGTGCACACGAACAATATATTCTTCATTTAAAAAATAATCTTGTAAATACCAATTACAAACAATGGAATTTGTAATCCAAAGTTTGTAAGAATTGCCTTATCTTTGCTAATAAATCCAGCGACAGTCCATCCAACAACTCCTAATCCATGAAAGTAAATATTAATGGGGTAGATGTTTAAGTTTGTAAGTAATATTCCGGTTAATACAAGGAATGTACTGATCCATTTTAAGTATTTTTTTAAAAACATTTTAATCCTTTTTATTTCTTATATTTAAGTTTTGTTAAGATTTTATTAAATTATCATCTAGTAAAGAATATAAATAGTGATACAACTAAGAATATATGTCTACAGTTCCACTTTCATTAGACCAAATATACGATCTTGCCTTTAACACACTTAAAGCCAATGGTTGTGATGATGAAAACGCAAAAATTCTAAGTACTTTAATTACAAATGCAGAAAGAGATGGATCAATGTCTCATGGATTGTTTAGACTTCCTGCTTATGTATCAGGTTTAAAAAGTGGAAAGATTAATGGGAAGGGTAGACCTGAAATCAAAAAAATATCATCAAGCGTGATAAAAGTTGATGGTAAAAATTGTTTAGCTCCTATGGTACTAAATAAAAGTATTCCAGATCTAATTGCTGCAGCAAAAGAAAATGGAGTAGCTGTACTTGCCATAACTAATTCGCATCACATGGCAGCCATGTGGCCTGAAACAGAAATGATTGCTGAACAAGGTTTGGTCGCTTTTGCATGTACATCGTATAAACCTGCTGTAGCTCCCGCAGGGGCGAAAAAAACCTTTATTTGGTACGAACCCAATTTCATTTGCTTGGCCTAGACCTAGGATGACACCAGTTGTTTATGATATGGCAACTGCATCAATGGCAATGGGAGAAGTTCAAGTTGCTAAAAGAGAAGGTCATAAAGTTCCGTTAGGTACAGGATTGAGTAAAGAGGGAAAAGAAACTACAGATCCGGCAGAGATTGCTGACGGAGGTGTTCTTTTACCTTTCGGTGGTTACAAAGGATCAGGTATCGCTATGATGGTAGAGTTATTAGCTGGAGCTTTAGTAGGTGATAACTTTAGTTATGAAACAGCTGCAAAAGATAATAATGACGGTGGCCCACCAAGTGGCGGTGAATTTATATTAGCAATGTCACCTGATAAAATATCTGAGAGAAATTGGAAAGATCATTCAAATAACTTTTTTGAAAAGATGAAAGGTTTAGAGGGAGTAAGATTACCAGGTGAAAGACGCCATAAAAACAGATTAGATAAAGGTCCAAGAAATATAAACGAAGATTTAGTAAAAAAAATAAAATCTTTAAGCTAATTCAATCTCAATAGGTGTGTGATCTGATGGTTTTTCTTTTCCACGTGGTGTCTTATTAATACTTACATTTTTTAAAATATTTATAAGTGAATTTGATAATAGAAAATGGTCTATGCGCATCCCATTATTTTTTTGCCAAGCGCCTCTCATATAATCCCAAAATGTGTAAC
>CACMXM010000025.1 GCA_902617645.1 uncultured Pelagibacteraceae bacterium
TTCTTGTTTCTTTAAATTTTATCAATTCTATCCAGTCGACATAATCGATTTGTTTTTTCTGAGGATTTTTATTTATTCTTTTCCAATACTTAACTCTCTTTGGTCCAGCGTTGTATGCTGCTATAGCAAATGGATAGGAACCTTCATATTCTAGTATAAGCCCAGCTATGTAATGGGAACCTAAATTAATATTATATTCTGGATCGGTAGTTAATCTGGATTTTGAATAAGGAAGTTTAGCTTGTTTTGCAACCACTTTTGCTGTGTAGGTCATTAGTTGCATTAAACCTCTTGCCCCGGCTGAACTGTTTGCTGATATATCAAATTCACTTTCTTGCCGAATTATTGATAATATAAATGCACTATCGGGAATTTTTCTTCCATTAATCAGTTTAGGCGTACTTATGATTGGATAATTATAATTATTTATAAATCTTTTTTCATATGAGGCGAGTTTAGCAATTTGAATTGCAAAATCATAACGAGAAATATTTGTTGCTAGTTCAGCAGCAAATATTTCACTTCCTTTATCTATATTATCATTTGCTAAACCACGTAATATAAATTTAGTATATTTTGACTTATTTAATTCATCAAGAAGGTATACAATTTTTACTAAATCTTTATCAAAAAATTTTTTTTTATAATCTTTATCAAAATTTTCATCCATATTAAGTTCATACTTTTTATCTGGATAGACTTTCATAAATGAAAGTTGTCCATAATAAGTTGTTGGAAATTTTGCAGATTCTTGATACCATTTTTCCATAAGTTTAGCATTTCCAATTTGTTCGTATGATCTGCCAAGCCAAAAAGCTCCTCTAGAAAGACTAATAGGATAACCTACAGAGTTATAAAAATTTTCAAAGTGCTCAATTGCTAATATTGGATCATTTAAAAAACTTAGTGCAATCCAACCACTCATCCATTCTGCAGCTGCAAATTCCGGTCCCTCTGTAAGTGCGTGATTGCTAGAAATTTTATATGCTAATTCATATTTTTTTTTATAAATTAATGATCTAGATATAATTTCTCTTTCAACCCACCATTTATCGGGCCTAACTAAGTAATCTTTATTATTTTTTACTTTTAATAATATTTCTAAAGATGAGTCCACTCTTCCTCTTTTTCTTCTCCATTTAAGTCTATCGTAATTTAATCCAGGGTCATTCTTATATCTTTGTGGTACTTTAGAAATAGCATTATCTACACCATAGGATCTGCTCATTAATAATTGTCGTGCTGTATATAATAGTTGTTCGTCTTTAGGAAGATATCGTAACATTCTCTGTAAATCCCAATATTTATTTTCCCATGCAAGATAATCAGCTCTCTTAATATAATCTTGTTTATTAAGATATTTTTTATACTTTTTTCTAAAATATCTTAAATCGCTTTTGGTTAGTTTTGCGGTAATCCAACCTTTTTTAATTAATTCAACACCGTCATCGTATCTACCTTGAGAAATTAAACTTTCTCCATAAATCATTTCACCATATCCACTTAAAGGATCTTCATTCTCAAATAATGATATTATTTTACTTGGTGAAATTTTTTCAGTTGATAATTTATGCTCAGACAAATACTTTATTCTTCCTATTCGTGGGTAATCTGGGTTATCTAAAATAAATTGTTGGTAATCATAGTAACTTGCCTTATTTCCTCTAGTCAATAAATGTCTCCATTGAACAAAGTTATAAATACTTTTATCTTTTGATTTTTTTGCCAACGATAAAGCCTCAGTCCATCTTCCTTTCTCAAAAGCTTCTATTGACTTTTGTGCAAGTCTAAATTTTTTCTTAGAGAAATATTTTGATTTAACTTCAGCTGTTTTGATTTTTTTTGATACAATTTTAGGCTTGTTTTTTGGTACAATTATACCCAATTTAGTTGTTGTTTTTATCTCTTTGACAGTTTCCTCTTTTTTACTTTCCTTTTTGTCTTTTTTAGCAGGTTTTTTAATAGGTAATAAAATATTTTTTGATAACTTTTTTTCTTTTATTTCAGGAACTAAAATAGGTTTTTTCTTTGGAAATATATTTTTTTCTTCTGAAAAAACTTGTTTTGTTACAGTTAAAAATAATACTGATGTGAAAAGTAAAAAATAAAATTTTTTCATAATTTCATATCTATTTATACGATATATATGCTATAAGTATTTATGTTCAAAGGTTCAAATGTTGCATTAATCACACCATTTAAGGATAATAAGCTTGATAAAGAGGCTTATGTTAAACTTATTCATTTTCATCTTGAAAATGGAACTCATGGACTTGTACCAGCAGGCACCACAGGTGAGTCTCCGACATTAAATCATGAAGAACACGAACAAGTAATAGAACTTTGTATAAAAGAAAGTAATGGAAAAATACCTGTTATTGCAGGTACCGGATCTAATTCAACAGAGGAAGCAATCTCCCTTACAAAGCACGCAGAAAAAGTTGGAGCTAGCGGTGCTCTAATAGTAACTCCATATTATAATAAACCAACCCAAGAAGGTTTATATCAACACTACAAAGCTATAAATGATAATACAAGTTTACCAATTATAATTTATAACATTCCCAGTAGATGCGTCATTGATATGTCGGTTGATACAATGGCTAGGCTATTTGAATTAAAAAATATTGCTGGTGTTAAGGATGCTACTGGTGACCCAAATAGAATTGACGCAACGCTTAAGAAACTAGGACAAGATTTTATTCAATTAACCGGAGAAGATGGATTTGCTCTAGAATTTAACAGAAGAGGAGGGGTTGGTATTATTTCTGTTACAGCAAATATTGCTCCTAAATTATGTTCCGACTTTCAAAAATATTCTAAATCTAAAACCGATAATGAAATTAAGGAAGCAGAAAGAATTGACCAAATATTACAGCCAATTCACAAATCTTTATTCATAGAAAGTAATCCTGCACCGGTTAAATATGCTGCAAAACTTTTAGGTTTATGTGGTGATGAAATAAGACTTCCTTTAGTTAAAATAAAAAAAGAAACTGAAGATCAAGTCAAAAAGGCACTTTTATCAGCTAAATTATTAAGTTAATGAAACAGAAGACCAGCCCTGGTTTAAAAATAATTTCTCTAAATCGTAAAGCAAGTTTTAATTTCTTTTTTGAAAATATTTATGAAGCTGGATTAGTGTTAAAGGGATCTGAAATTAAATCTATTAGATCCGGAAAAGTTAATATTTCGGATGCTTACGCAATTGAAAGAGATGGTGAAATAATTTTAATTAATGCTCACATATCTTCGTATAAACAGGCAAGTTATTCAGACCATAATCCTATGGATGATCGAAAACTTCTTCTTAACAAAAGGGAAATTAATAAATTAATCGGTAAAGTTAATAGAGAAGGTTTTACCTTAATTCCTACAAAATTATATCTTAAAAAAGGTAAAGCAAAAATTGAAATTGCAGTTGCCAAGGGTAAAAAGCAGTACGATAAAAGACAAGCAAAAAAAACAAGAGACTGGAATAGAGATAGAGCCAGGTATGTCCGAAAAACAAGCTAAAAATATCATATTAGCCATTGGATCAAACCTCGGTAATAGACAACACAATATAGAGAAATCAAAGTATTTGATAAACACAAATGAAAAAATTAAAATTATATCGACCTCTAGTTATTATAGAACAGATTCATGGCCAAATAAAAAAAATCCATATTTTTTAAACATTGTTTTAAAATGCATCACAACCTTTAATCCAAGTGAATTATTTTTATTTGTTAAAAAAATTGAAAAATCTTTAGGAAGATCAAAATCATATAAAAATGCTCCACGAATTTGTGATATTGATATAATAGATTATTCACAAAAAAATATATTATTGAGCAATATTGATTTAAAAATACCCCACCCAAGGATGCATAATAGGAGTTTTGTTTTATTTCCGTTATTTGAAATTGATAAAAAATGGAAACACCCAAAAAATAATAAGAAAATTACCCAATTATTAAACAATTTACCCACTACAAGTCTAAGAAGTATTAAAATTTTATAATTTCATGATATAAAAGATTAATGCTTAAATCTGACGACTTAATAAATAAAGTAAAATCCTATAATAAATTTCTTAATCCAGAAACATTAAGTAAAGCTTACGATTTTGCTCTTAAAGCTCACGAAAAACAAAAAAGAGATGAAGGTTCACCTTATATAATTCATCCTGTTGCTGTAGCTAATATATTAACGGACTTAAAACTTGATAGTGCAACTATCGCAACCGGACTATTGCATGATACTATTGAGGATACACAAGCAACTTACAAGACTATAGAGAAAGAATTTGGTAAAGAAGTTGCTGATCTAGTTGATGGTGTTACAAAAATATCAGCTTATGAAAATCAAGCTGCAAGCGATTCAAAAGCAGAAAATTTTAGAAAATTAATCCTAGCTACATCAAAAGATATTAGAGTTCTTTTAGTTAAATTAGCTGACAGATTACACAATATGCGAACCATACAGTTTGTATCAAAAAAAGAAAAACAAATTAGAAAAGCAAAAGAAACAATGGAAATTTATGCACCATTAGCTGATAGAATGGGAATGAACAGGATAAGGGATGAATTAGAGGATTTATCATTTCAAGTTTTAAATCCAAATGCAAGAAAGTTAATTAAAGATAGATTAGATCAGATAAAAGTAAATAATCTTAATAATTTCAATACTATATCTGAAGATTTTTCAAATTTATTAAAAGAAAACAAACTTATTGCTAAAATATATGGAAGGGAAAAAACGCCTTTTTCAATATGGCGTAAGATACAACAAAAAAGAATTTCCCTAGAGCAAATAACAGATATTATTGGTTTTAGAATTATTTTAGATGATGTTCCATCGTGCTATAGGGCTCTTGGTATTTTCCACAGTAAATGGAATTGTATACCAGGTAGATTTAAAGATTATATATCTTCACCTAAAATTAACAAATATGAATCTTTACATACAGCAATTATAGGACCCAACAAAAGACCAATTGAAATACAATTACGAACAATGCAAATGCATGAATTTGCTCAAAGAGGGATTGCTTCACACTGGAAATATAAATCATCAGAAAAATTTAATTCACTTACTTGGAAAGAGTATGATTGGTTAGCAGATTTAGTTGAAATAATAGATAGAAATGAAAATCCTGAGGACTTTTATGAATTTACAAAATTACAAATGTTTCAAGAAAACGTTTTCTGTTTTACACCTAAAGGATCTGTTATTAAACTACCAAAAAATGCTTCTCCTATTGATTTTGCTTATGCAGTTCATACTCAAGTAGGTGATACTGCGATTGGATGCGAAATAAATGGTAAAGAAAGTCCTCTACAATCTACTTTAACAAATGGCGATGTAATAAAAATAATTACTTCTAAAAAAGTTTCCCCATCGCTTCATTGGCTTACATCTACTAAAACAGGCAAGGCTAGAGCAGCTATAAGAAGATACTGGCAATACCGTGATGCTGAAAATTTAACAAAAAAGAAAATTTACAATACTAAACTTTGGATATCTTTACCTGATCAGCCTGGGAGGCTTGGCGAAGTAACTTCCCTTATTGGAGAAAACAATCTAAATATATCAAGTGTTGAAATGGTCGAAAAAACTAAAGAAAGTATAAATTTTCAATTTAATCTTATTATTGGAGATCTCAAAAACTTTACAAAACTAATAAGTGAGTTAAAACAAAAAGAATATAATTTTAAAATTATTAGACAAAAAGATAAAAAATATGCTTTCTTCCAAAGAATCTTTAAAGGTTTTAAGAAAAACTAACGCACTTTTAGAAGGACATTTTGTTTTATCATCTGGTTTACATTCCGATAGATATATCCAGTGTGCAAAATTATTAAGTTTTCCAAAATTATCTCAAAAAATTTGTCAATCTTTAAGTAGAAAAATTAAAAAAAAATTTAAAAAAATTGATTTAATATTATCCCCAGCAGTGGGTGGAATTGTTATTGGTTATGAAATAGGAAAAATTTTAAACAAAGAAACTATTTTCTGTGAAAGAGTAAACAAAAAATTTACATTAAGAAGAGGATTTCAAATAAAAAAAAATGCCAAAGTTTTAATTGTAGAAGATGTAATTACAACTGGTAAATCAAGTTTAGAATGTGCAAGTTTAATCAAAAAAGCTAAAGCCAGATTGATTGGTTTTGCTTGTATTATTGACCGCTCAAATAAATCAAGTTTAAAAATTAAAAATAAACCACTAATTTCTCAATTAAAAATTGAAGCCAAAACATTCAAAAAAAATAAAATTCCTGCATATTTGAAAGAAATACCTATTAGCAGTCCAGGTAGTAGAAGAATATAATGAAGAGACTAGGTATAAATATTGACCATGTAGCAACGATACGTAATGCAAGAGGTGAGGGTCATCCTGATATATTAAATGTAGCTAAATACGTAATGAAACTTGGTGCAGATTCTATTACAATACATTTGAGAGAAGATAGAAGACATATTAATGATAAAGACCTAATCACATTATCTAAGTTTAAAAAAATTCCAATAAACCTTGAATTATCTACAAATAAAAAAATCACTAAATTGGCTATAAAGTGTAAACCAAAGTTTGTTTGCCTGGTTCCTGAAAAAAGAAATGAAGTTACTACGGAAGGTGGTCTTAATTTAAAAAAAAATTCTAAAAAAATTTCTAATATAATTCAATTATTTAATAAAAATAGAATAAGAACTAGCTTATTTATCAATCCAAGCATTGAAGATATTAAACTTTCTAAAAAAATACAAACAAAATGTGTAGAAATTCATACAGGAAAGTTATCAAGATTAATTAGGTCGAAAAAAAATTACAATAATGAGTTAAAAAAAATAAAAAAATGTGCTTTATATGCAAAATCTTTAGGTATTGAAGTACATGCTGGTCATGGACTTGATTATAAAAGCACGCTTTTATTATCTAAAATTAACGAAATATCAGAATTTAATATAGGACATTTTATAATTGGAGAGTCAATTTTTTTTGGATTAAAAAATGTAATTAAAAAATTTAAAAAAATTTGCAAATAAATGGAAATAGTTGGCAACGGTGTTGATATAATTAAAAATTCAAGAATCAAGAATTTAATTAAAAATCCTAAATTTCTTTCAAGAATATTTTCAGTAAATGAAATTAAAGACTCAAAAAAAATTAAAAATAAAACAAATTTTTTTGCTAAAAGATTTGCAGCAAAAGAGGCATTTGTAAAATCAATTGGCATCGGTTTTAGAAAAGGAATTAATTTCAATGATATTTCTGTAAAAAAAAATAAGCTCGGAAAACCAATTATAACTTACAATAATAAGGTAAAAAAAATTTTAAACAAAAAATTTAAATCAAAAAAATTTAATGTTTACGTCTCTTTATCTGACGAAAAATATTATTCTATTGCGTACGTTATTGTAAATAAATTATGAAAAAAGTAATTCACGAAAATTTAAAAACTTTATTTTATGCATTGATTATTGCTGTGTTCATAAGATCAATATTTATTCAACCATTTTATATACCCTCATCATCAATGGAACCTAATTTACTTGTGGGAGATAGATTATTTGTTACTAAATATAGTTATGGTTATAGCAAACACTCATTTCCCTTTAGTCCACCCTTATTCAAAGATAGAATTTTAAGCAAGAGTCCAAAAATTGGAGATGTCGTAGTATTTAAAACACCAGCTGATAATCGAACCGACTATATTAAAAGATTGATTGGTGGCCCAGGTGACACAATACAATTTATAGATGGGATAATCTATATTAACGATTTAGAAGTATTTAAAGATCTTAAATCAAATAATGACATTATATTCTGTGGTGATAATCCAATTGATGTAAATACTTATGAAGAAAAACTAACTAATAAAAAATTTAAGACTGTTTATGGTAAATATTATACATTTCAAAATTCACAGAAATTCGTAGTTCCTGATAAGCATTATTTTTTTCTAGGAGATAATCGAGATTGTTCAAAAGATAGTAGATTTTTAAGTAGCGTGGGATACGTTCATGAAAATAACTTAGTTGGTAAAGCCCAATTTATTTTTTTTTCATCCGATAGCAGAAAAGGGAGTATATTTGAAATATGGCGTTGGAATGAGCTGATTAGATTTGATAGATTTTTCAAAAAAATTATTTGATATGAAGTTTGATGACATTGAAAAAATATTGAAAATAAAATTTAAAAATCGAGACTTGTTGGTTCAGTCGTTAACACATAAGAGTTATGATAAATACTTAAATAACGAGAAACTTGAGTTTTTAGGCGATAGAGTTTTAGGGTTTGTAATTGCAAAAAAACTACTAGAACTATATCCCGATGAAAAAGAAGGAATATTAGATAAAAAACTTGCTTCATTAGTGAATAAAAAAAAATGCTATGAGGTAGGTAAATTTCTACAATTAAATAAAGTTATTAAAACAAACAATTCAGCTAAAACTAATAATAATATTGAAAGTAAAATTATTTCAGATGCATGTGAAGCTATTATAGGAGCAATTTTCTTAGAACATGGAATAAATGTTGCCGAAAAAACTATTTTAAATTTGTGGTCAAAAGATCTTAAAAATTCAGTTGAAACTCAAATTGATGCTAAAACAAGATTGCAGGAATATTCTCTAAAAGAATTTAAGGTTTTGCCAGTTTATAAACTCATAGAAAGCAAGGGGCCAAATCATAAACCAACATTTAAAATCCAAGTAAAAATTAAAAATACAAAAGCAGAACTTGGTCATGGATCTTCAAAAAAAATTGCAGAACAGAATGCGGCCAAAAAATTAATAGATAAAATTAATAATTTATGATGAAAATTGATCAAGGATTTCTAATTAATAAGTTAAAATATAATGAAAATTCTATAATTGCAGATTTTTATACAAGAGAAAATGGAAGGATATCAGGTATAATATTTGGTGGTACATCAAAAAAAATTAAAGGCTATCTTGAGATTGGTAATTATTTTCATTTAAATTTAAATTCAAAAAATGAGTCAAAAATATTATCTATTAAAGCAGAAATTTTAAAAGCCTACACACCGATTTATTTCAATAATCAAAAAAAATTACATTGTATAATATCTGCTATGAGTTTAATTAAAAATTTGACACCTGAAAACGAGAATAATATTGAAATTTTTAATTTAATAGAAAATTTTTTTAACATTTTGGAAAAAAAAAATTGGCTTAAAAATTATATAAATTGGGAATTAACGTTATTAAAATATTTAGGTTATGATTTAAATTTAAAAAATATTGTTCATAAAGAAAACGTAAATAACAATGAGGTTTATTATGTTAAATCCTCAACACAAAAAAAAATTGTACCTAACTTTTTAATTAAAGAAAATATTGAAATTGTTGATAAGATTGAAATATTAAAAGGCCTTACAATTGTGACTAACTATATGGAAAAAAACATTTTTTCACCAAACAATATGAAAATACCTGCTCAAAGAAAAGAATTTGAAAATTTGTTAAATAAACAATAATTATAATTCCTTTGCAATTTTATCTGCAAAATAAGTAATTATTGCATTAGCTCCTGATCTTTTAAAACTAGTAAGCGTTTCTATGATAACGTCTTTATTATAAATCTTTTTTTGGATCGAATTTGTAATCATGCTATACTCGCCAGATACTTGATAAGCTATAACTGGGATTTTAAAACTATTCTTTACTTTTTGAATTATATCTAAATATGGTAATCCAGGTTTTACAATAACCATATCAGCACCTTCTTTTATATCTAAAGCGACTTCTCTTAAAGCTTCATCAGAGTTTTTAAAATCCATTTGATATGTCTTTTTATTTCCTCTCAACAAATTTTTTGACCCTACAGCATCTCTAAATGGTCCATAATAACCTGATGCATATTTTACGGCATAAGATAAAATTTGAACATGTTTAAAACCATTAATATCTAAAGCTTTACGAATTTTACCAATTCTTCCATCCATCATATCAGATGGCGCCAATACATCACAGCCAGATGAAGCTTGAATTATAGATTGCTCTATTAAAATTTTTATAGTTTCATCATTTTCAACATCATGATTTTGATAAATTCCATCATGCCCGTGTGATGTGTAAGGATCTAGTGCTACATCGCACATAATTCCAATTTTATGTTTAAATTTTTTTTTGATTTGTCTACAAGCTCTACATACTAAATTATTTGGATTTAATGATTCTGTACCAAGATAATTTTTTAAATTACTTTTGGTATAAGGAAAAAAAGCTATCATTGGAATACCTAAATTTATAGCAGACTGAACAACCGAATTTAATTTATCAAGGGAATACCTATAAACACCGGGCATAGATTTAATTGGTATTTTTTTATTTTTTCCATCTATAATAAATATTGGTAAAATTAGGTCGTTAACTGATAAATTGTTCTCACTCGTTAATCTTCTAGACCATTCTCTTTTTCGATTTCTTCTTAATCGTAGCTGGGGGTATTTTCCAGTGATAATCATTCTCAATAATTTTTTTATATGCGACAATAGTTATATGTAATATAAGAGGAAATAAAGTATTAATTTTAACATGAATAACGTAACACCGCTGAATAAATTTTCTAATACTAATGTTTCAAATGATTTTCAAAAACAAAGCATTAAATTTGATATCGACAAATTGAGAAATGCTTGTAATGAAGTTTTGAAGATTAAAGGATTTGATACAAGTTTGGGAATACCACACTTTGCAGGTATTTCTTTAAACCAAATACCTGGAGATCCAGAATCAATTAAAGGAAATAAAGTAAGAGGTGTTTATTGGACAAAGCCAGATGCGACAGGAGTAGAAGTTTCAAGAGATGTAAAAATTGATGAAAGCAAATACACAGAATTTGTTAAAGAATTTGAACACACTTATTTTAAAGAAGTTTATGATGAGCTATCAAAAAGATATAAGCTTGGAAGAGTAAGACTTCTATTAAAAGAACCAAGATCAACATTAAGCTGGCACAGGGATCCGGAACCAAGATTACACATACCAATTTATACAAATCCAGGTGCCATAATGGTAATAGACAAAAGAGCTGAGCATATGCCAGCAGATGGATCTGTGTGGGTTACAAATAACATTAAATATCATAACGCATTTAATGGTGGAGAAGAGAATAGAGTTCATTTAGTTGCATGTGTTTTGGACTATAAATTTAATTAAATTTTTTATATAATATTTTATTGAAAAAAATATTTATTTCATCAGATCACGCAGGTTTCACATTAAAAAAAAAAATAGTAAATTATTTAACTAAAAAAAAACTCCCTATTAAAGATTTGGGTCCTTTTTCTGATAAAAGTGTAGATTATCCTATCTATGCGCATAAATTAGCAAATAATGTAAAAAAAAATAAAAAAAATGTTGGTATTTTGATTTGTGGTTCAGGAACTGGGATGAGCATAGCGGCTAATAAACACAGGAATATAAGAGCTGCTCAATGCTTTAGTATAAAATCTACCAAATTATCTAGATTGCATAATGATGCAAATGTTATTACATTAGGCTCTAGATTAATTTCAAAAAATAACGCCTTGATGTATATTAGGGTTTTTTTGAATACAAAATTTGAAGGTGGAAGACATTTAAGAAGAGTTAAAAAGATATAGGAGCAAATATGTCAAGCGAAGGAAAGTATTTAAACGTAGATTATAAAAATTTCTTTGAAAAAAAGCTTTCAGAGACTGATCCAGAAGTTTACAAGGCAGTTACTGATGAACTTATTAGACAACAAAATCATATCGAACTTATTGCATCTGAAAATATTGTATCTCAAGCAGTATTAGAAGCTCAGGGATCTGTATTGACTAATAAATATGCAGAAGGGTATCCTGGCAAAAGATATTATAATGGATGTGAACACGTTGATATAGCTGAGACTTTGGCTAATGAAAGATTAAAAAAATTATTTAATTGTAAATTTGCCAATTCCCAACCTCATTCAGGCGCACAAGCAAATGGAGCAGTATTTTTAGCTTTATTAAAACCAGGGGACACATTCATGGGTATGAGTTTGGATTCTGGGGGTCATATAACTCATGGCCTAAAAATATCCATGTCTGGAAAATGGTTTAATGCAATTTCTTATGATGTGGATAAAAAAACTGAGCTTCTTGATTATGATGTAATCGAAAAAATGGCATTAGAACATAAACCAAAGTTAATCATTGCTGGAGCCAGCGCTTATTCAAGAGTTATTGACTTTAAAAGGTTTAGAGAAATTTGTGATAAAATTGGTGCGTACCTAATGGTCGATATGGCACATTTCTCCGGTCTAGTCGCTGGTAAAGGGTATCCTAATCCTGTTGATCATGCACACGTAGTTACATCAACAACTCATAAAGTATTTAGAAGTGCAAGAGGTGGAATTATTTTAACAAATCATGAAGATCTTGCTAAAAAATTTAATACAGCTGTCTTTCCTGGATATCAAGGTGGACCATTAATGCATATAATTGCTGCAAAAGCTGTAGGATTTCTTGAAGCTTTAAAACCAGAATTTAGAGAATACATTAACTCAGTTTTAGCTAACGCTAAAATGTTGGCAGAAACATTAAAAAATAATGGTTTCAAAATTTATTCTGGTGGTACTGATACACATTTAATGTTAGTAGATTTAAGACCTTTTAATGTAAAGGGCAATATAGCTGCAGATAGTTTATCAAAGGCAAATATTACATGTAATAAAAATGGAATACCATTTGATACAGAAAGTCCAATGGTTACTTCAGGAATTCGATTAGGATCACAAGCAGCAACTACTAGAGGGTTTGGTTTAAAAGAATTTGAAAAAGTTGGTCATTTAATTACGAAAGTCATTAAAGGATTATCAGAAAATCCAGAAGATAATAGTAAAGTTGAAGCTGAAGTAAGGAAAGAAGTTGTAGATCTTTGTTCAAACTTCCCTATATATAAGCATTTAAGATAGTACTTAAAAATAAAATTTATGATCTGTCCGTGTGAAAAAAAAAGGTGAAACTTCTGTAGTTGATTCACGACCTACCGAGGATGGAACTGCAATTAGAAGAAGAAGACTTTGCTCATGTGGTGAGAGATTTACTACATTTGAAAGGATACAGTTTAGAGAACTTATGGTCGTAAAAAAAAATGGTCGAAAATCAGCTTTTGACAGAGAAAAACTCTCTAAATCTATATATATAGCTTTAAAGAAAAGACCAATAGATACTGACACTGTGGAAAAATTTATAACAAAAATTTCTAGATCATTAGAGGAACTTGGACAGAGTGAGATTTCATCATCAACAATCGGCACTATGGTAATGGAAGGTCTTAAAGATTTAGATCCTGTCGCATATGTTAGATTTGCTTCTGTATACAGAAATTTCAGGGAAGAAAAAGATTTTATCCAGTTTGTTGACAAGATAGATGTCTTCAAAAAGAAATAACTCGAATTTAGATGATAATTTCTATATGGAACAAGCCTTA
>CACMXM010000026.1 GCA_902617645.1 uncultured Pelagibacteraceae bacterium
TATTCAATTCAAATTTATCTTCATAAATAAAATAAATAAAAACTGATAAAAAAATTAAGAAAAATAAAAAGAATAATATGTATAATCCTCTTTCCGGATCATTTGCAAAAGTGTGGACTGAATTTAATATTCCGGATCGAACAAGAAAAGTTCCACAAATACCTAGTGTAAAGGTAATAATAGAAAGTATGACAGTCCACGAATGTAAAATTGATCTTTTTTCCAAAGCTAACACACAATGGACAAGCGCAGTAAGACTTAACCAAGGCATTAGAGAAATATTTTCAACAGGGTCCCAAAACCAAAAACCTCCCCAACCTAGTTCATAGTAAGCCCAAATGGATCCAAGGAGAATACCTAAAGTTAAAAATGTCCAGGATATAAAAACCCACTTTTTTATATCTTTAGCCCACAAATTATTTATATTTCCCTTTATCAATCCAGCTAATGAAGAGGAAAATACTATTGAAGTAGTTACGTATCCTAAATAAAGAACAGGGGGATGAATAGCTAATAATGGATCTTGTAAGATTGGATTCAGACCTAAACCTTCTTTTGGTACAGGGTAAATAATATTGAAAGGATTAGAAGCTTTTAGTAAAAAAAATAGAAAACCTAAAATTATTACTTCTTGAAACAATATTGTTAATAATCTTTCATCTATCGGCCTATTTTTAGAATTCAAGTAGTAAAAAAATGTAAAAAAAGTTAAAACTAGTAGCCAGAGAAGTAGACTGCCTTCATGATTACCCCATGTACCTGATATTTTATAAAACAAAGGTTTTGAAAAATGTGAGTTATTTAGAACTGTTTCATTACTAAACTCAGAGATAACAAATAAAATTATAAGACTTGAAAAACTTAGAACAGCAAAAAAAAATTTAAAAAAAAGTAATTCATTTAAGTTTTTTTTTAAAAAAAAATTTTTGTTGTTTAAACTTGATATTGAGGTAATAAATATTACTAGTGAAATTATTAAACAAAATAAGAGTGTAAAGTTACCTAAATAATTTAAAATCAATTTACTTTTCTCCTAAACTGGCTTTAACCTCAGGGGGAATATAATTCTCATCGTGTTTGGCCAGTATCTTTTCTGCTTTAAAATAATTTTTATCTCTAAGAATACCTTCGGCAACAACACCCTTACCTTCTTGAAATAGATTTGGAACTATACCCGAATAAGTAACATTAATTTCATTTTTAAAATCAGTAATGATAAAGTTTATTTTATCAGAGTTAATTTTAATAGATTGATCTTTTACCATTCCACCTAGTCTAATTTTCTCTGTTGTTGTTTCATTTAAATTTTTGATTTCTGTTGGAGATAGAAAATAAACGACATTTTCTTCTAATGCTTTTAGAACCAAAAAAATAGTTAATATTAATGTTGCAATAGAAAGAAATAGAAATAAAGCTCTTAACTTAACTTTTTTGTTATACATATTCAAAAGTTAAATTTTAGAAAATATCTCTGTTGCTATTATTTCTTTGTAAATTTTTTGTTTTTTAGCTTCTTTTACTTGTTCAGAGTTTAATTCACCAAATTTAACATTAAATTTATTTTGCTCTTTTGTAAGTTGTGATTTTGTTATTATGTAAAGTCCAAGAAAACAAACTAGCGTGAACAAGAATGACGATAGAACGTAATAACCATAACCATTCATATAAAAAAATTCTGAAATCATAATCTGTCTAAGCCTTTATTTTTAATTTTTATCAATTCTGTATTATATTTCATCAAAAAAATTAGCAACGAAAATAGGGCAAATGCCGCAGTCATGATGCCCAAAGGTATTAGCATTGTAGTATGTATAGTAGTTTTAGAGAATATATTTACAGATGATGGTTGGTGCAAAGTTGACCACCAATCAACTGAAAACTTTATAATTGGGATATTTATAAATCCTAAAATTGCTATAAATGAAGTTATTTTAGTTACATAATCTTTATTCTCAAAAATCCTCCATGCTAATAAGTACATCAAATAAAAGATACATAATATTAACATCGAAGTTATTCTGGCATCCCAGGCCCACCAAGTTCCCCAGGTTGGTTTGCCCCAGATCGATCCAGTAACTAAAGCTACCAAGCTAAAGACAAATCCAGAGGGGGCTAAACTTTTTGCAATTAAAAAAAATACTTTATTCTTAAAAATAATTACCATAATCGATAGAGTTGCCATTAAAGAAAATATTCCAAGTGAAATCCATGCTGATGGAACATGGACATACATTATTCTAACGGAGTCACCTTGGAGATAATCTTCAGGAGATAGTATCAAAGCTTCAAATAAACCAAGCATCAGGACAATTAAAAATAAATACAAAACAATCTTTTGACTTTTCCGCACTAAGCTAAATTGATAGTTTTTTATAAAATTCATTTTTGTATTTATATTTGAAATTTTTATTTTTCAAAGTGAGATAAAGGGTCTTCTGATCAAGAATGTGAGGGAGATAATCTTAAGGGAAACGTTTACACTCTTGATCAGAATATACCTTAAATATACTTATTTTGTGTGACCAACATTTGTACCAATTGTGTTTGAAAAAAGATCTATTAATTAGATTGCTTAAAATAACTAGATCCCCTTTTTCCCGAAAAAATCTCATTTATTAGAGGATGCTTTATTGGCTCTTCTGAGTCGTCAAACAACAAATTCTGCTCAGATACATACGCTTCATAAGTAAGATCATCATTTTCAGCGAGCAGATGGTAAAAGGGTTGATCTTTTCTAGGTCTAACGTTTTTTGGAATAGACTGATACCACTCCTCAGAATTATTAAATTTAAAATCAACATCATATATCACGCCTCGAAAATCAAAGTGCTTGTGTTTAACTACGTCACCTATTGAAAATTTTGCTTTTTGAATTGTCATACTAATAAATATGGGTATTTAAATAATAAAATCAATAAAAAAAATATTATTAATTTTTAAATCTGTTAATATCTTGATGTGAATAAATCCTTTTACAAATTTGTCACAGATTTTGGCCCTTTATTAGTATTCTTTACATTTTATTACAAAAATGGAAAAAATTTAGAAATTGCAATCCCTCCTTTTATTTTGGCAACATTAATTGCCTTAGCTATTGTTTGGAGAATAGAGAAAAAAGTTCCGATGGTGCCTTTGCTTGGCGGAATTCTGATTACGCTTTTTGGTGGATTAACAATATATTTTAAAAATCCAATTTTCATATATATGAAACCAACAATAATAAATATTTTATTTGCTCTTGGATTAATTTTTGGAAAATTTTTTACCCAAGAACCGGTTCTTAAAAAACTTTTAGGAAATGCATTGAAACTCCAAGACGATGGATGGAAGATTTTAAATAAAAGATGGGCATTATTTTTTATGGGTTTGGCGATTTTAAATGAAATTATATGGAGGACTCAATCGGAGGAGTTTTGGGTAAATTTTAAAGTCTGGGGTATGCTTCCAATAACTTTTATTTTCACAGCTTTTCAATTCAATATAATAAATAAGTATAAAATAGATGAATAGGAATTTAAAATTAGTTGTTAATAATACATTCAAAAAAGAGAAGAATTATTTTTTTGAAAAAGATGAACTTAAATCAATTCTAAATTTATATGCAAAAATGGTTTCAAATGGATCCTGGAAAGACTATGGCTTGGCTATTTCCAGCAAAAAAGTTACATTTAGTGTTTTTAAGAATGCGGCCGAAAATGCTGTCTATAAAATTTGTAAAACTTTTAAACCAATAAATCAAAACTTGAAATACTCAATAACAGATTCAAATGGCAAGATTATAAATAACTCTGCGAGTTTAGAAAATCTTATTTTGAGAACGAAGTGGAAAAAAATTAAATAATAAATTTATCTTCTTTGGCCGAACAATCTCAATAACATTATAAATAAATTTATAAAATCTAAGTAAAGAGTTAATGCACCCATTACAGCTTTTTTGCCTATAATTTCTCCACTGTCAGATGCTGAATACATGTTTTTTATTTTTTGTGTGTCGTAAGCAGTTAATCCTACAAATATTAATACACCTAAAATAGATACTACGAAGTACATCATGGCTGACTTAAGAAAAATATTTACTAATGATGCAATTATTATTCCAATTAAACCCATCATTAAAAAAGAACCTAGCTTTGTTAAATCTCTTTTAGTTGTGTATCCGTAAATACTCATCGCACCGAAGGTTGCAGAAGTTATAAAGAAAACTCTCGCAACACTCACACCTGTATAAACTAGCAATATCCAGGATAAAGATAATCCCATCAATGCCGCAAAAATCCAAAACACTGTTTGGGCTTTTGCTGAACTCATTTTATTTATACCAAAGCTCATATAAAACACTACTCCAAGAGGAGCCAACATAACCACCCACTTAAGTCCTGAAAAAAATAAAGCTTCACCCATTGGTGTAAATCCAGTTATTGCTCCATTTGAACCTGTCTCTACTGAAAGTTTAAAAGATAATAGTGCTATAATGCCTGTTAACAAAACACCAGTTGCCATATAGTTGTAAATTTTGAGCATGTAAGATCTTAGCCCAGCATCCCAAACAACTGTTTTTTTTGCAGCTGTTGCTTGGAAAATGTTTTGTCTATTAAAGTTCATATGAATGTATATATAGTAATTTTTTAAAATATTTTCAAGAAGTCTTAATAGTAATGAACTATAAAAAACTAGGTAATACTGACTTAAAAGTTAGCACAATATGTCTCGGTACGATGACTTGGGGTGAGCAAAATTCACAAGATGAAGGGTTCCACCAAATGGACTATGCAATTGATCAGGGAGTTAATTTTTGGGATACAGCAGAATTATACTCAATACCTCCCAAAGAACAAACTTTTGGGCACACTGAAATTATTATAGGTAACTGGTTTAAAAAATCTAAAAAAAGAAAAGATGTAATTCTAGCTACAAAAGTTTGTGGTCCGATGAGATCTTATGTACGTGGTGGTGGAAACCAATATGGTAAAAAAAACTTAACAGATGCAATTGAAGGAAGTTTAAAAAGACTTCAAACAGATTATATAGACCTATATCAATTACACTGGCCTGAAAGAAATACTAATATGTTTGGGACACTTGGTTATAAGCACTCTGACGATGAGAATTGGAATAAATTTGAGGAAGTTTTAGAAAGTTTACAAAAATTTATTGAAGCTGGAAAAATAAGATACATCGGTCTATCAAACGAAACTCCTTGGGGCGTAAATAAATTTCTTGAGATATCAAAGGAAAAAAAACTTCCTAGAATGATGTCAATTCAGAACCCTTACAACCTGCTTAACAGATCATATGAAGTTGGGCTAGCTGAAATTTCCATTAGGGATAAAATAGGACTTTTAGCATATTCCCCACTAGCTATTGGTCATTTAACAGGAAAATACAGAAATAATAAAAAACCAAAAAAATCTAGATTAGATCATAATGATAATTTTTGGACTAGATACAATAAACCAAACCGAGAAAATGCTGTGGAAGAATACTATAAGATTTCTAAAAAATATAATTTAGATATGGCACAAATGTCACTTAAATTTTGCGAAATTCAACCATTTGTAACTAGCGTAATAATTGGAGCAACGACTATGCAGCAGTTGAAAACTAACATAGAAAGTGTAAATGTTAATCTTTCTGAGGAAATTTTAAAAAGTATAAACAATGTTCAAAAATTATATCCAAATCCATGTCCATAATTAACAAAACTACTATAAGTGTAATCTTAATATTTTTTCCTTTCAGCTTAATGGCCGAAGAAGTTAAGAAGGTTGGTAAGTTTAAAGACTGGGAAACTATGGTTTTAACAAAATCTGATGGCATTGTTTGCTTTGCTCAATCAAAACCTGTGCTTCAGTCACCTAAAACAAATAAGCGGGATTCGAGATTATTTGTTACTTTCAGACCTAATGAAAAAATTGTAGATGAAATTAGTCTTACTGCTGGATATGAATTCAATAAACAAAATTCAATAACTGCAAAGTCAGGTAAGTTCAAATACAAATTTGATATTTCACAAGAAAATTTTGCATGGATTGCTGATAATAAAGTTGAAAAAAAAATGATTAGAACAATGAAAAAAGGATCTAGAATAATGGTTTCAGGATATAACTCGTCAGGCTCGCAAACAATTGATCATTATTCATTACTAGGTTTTACAAAAGCTTATAATGAAGCAAAAAAAAGCTGCAGCTAAAAAAAAGCATAAAAAAAAAATTGTTTTAGCCTATTCTGGTGGTCTTGATACTTCTATCATTTTAAAATGGCTTCAAGAAAATTTTAACGCTGAAGTAATCGCTTTCACGGCTGATATTGGGCAAGAAATAAATAAAAAAAAAATTGTATATAGTGCTAAAAATTTGGGTGTAAAAAATATAATAATTGAGGATTTACAAGACGAGTTTGTTAAAGAATATGTTTTCCCAATGATTAGAGGTCACGCTGTTTATGAAGGTGTATATTTATTGGGGACGTCTATAGCCAGACCATTGATAGCAAAAGCACAAATTAAGGTTGCTAAAAAATTTAAAGCTTACGCTGTATCACATGGATCTACAGGAAAAGGAAACGATCAAGTAAGATTTGAACTTGGCTACTACTTTTTTAATCCAAAAATCAAAGTAATTGCTCCTTGGCGTATTTGGAATTTAAATTCTAGAACTGATCTCATCAAATATGCTAAAAAAAATAAAATTCCAATACCAAAAGACAAAAAAGGTGAACCGCCTTTTTCGATTGATGATAATTTATTTCACACATCAACTGAAGGAAAAGTTTTAGAAAATCCAAAAAATCAAGCACCAGAATTTATATTCCAAAGAACTGTCTCACCTGAAAAGGCTCCAAACAAACCAACTTATGTAACTGTAAATTTTAAAAAAGGTGATCCGATGGGTTTGAACGGAAAAAAATTATCTCCTTCAATACTATTAAAGAGACTAAATCATCTAGCTGGAACTAATGGTATAGGACGAGTGGATTTAGTTGAAAATAGATTTTTAGGAATAAAATCTCGGGGTGTTTATGAAACTCCAGGTGGAACGTTGTTAATGATTGCACATCGTGCAATTGAGTCAGTTTCATTAGATAAGTCAACAATGCATTTAAAAGAAAATATTATGCCAAGATACGCTGAGTTAATTTATAACGGTTATTGGTTTTCAAAAGAAAGATTTAAATTACAAAAAATTATAGATTTAAAAAGAAATAAAGTTAATGGCTCCATTAAACTTAAACTTTATAAAGGAAATATAACAATTGTTTCAAGAGTTACTAATAGTAAAGCTTATTCGCTTAAAAATGTTTCTTTTGAAGAAAATAAAAGTTTTAATAAAAAAAATGTAGAACGATTTATTAATTTCCATAAAAAGAAATTGAGATAATTAACTTTGTAATCTTTTAAAGCACTCAATAGTATTCTTTAATAAACAAGCAATAGTCATTGGTCCTACTCCCCCTGGAACTGGTGTTATAGCTTTTGCAATCTTTGAAACTTCTTCAAAAGCAACATCCCCAACAATACCTTTTTCGGTTTTATTAATTCCTACATCTATTACAATTGAATCTTTTTTAATCCAGTCACCTTTAACTAGCTCTGGTATACCAACTGCAGCTACAACTATATCACCTTTTAAACACTCACCTTTTAGATCCTTAGTTTTCGAATGTGTTATTGTTACTGTACAATTCTCTTTCAAAAGTAGTTGTGTCATTGGTTTACCATTTAAGTTTGACCTACCAATTACTACAGCTTTTTTTCCAGACAAGTTAGGCTCAACTTTTTTAATTAACAAGTAACAACCTAAAGGAGTGCAAGGAACCGAACTTTCGTATCCTGATGAAAGATTTCCAACATTCATAGGATGAAAACCATCAACATCCTTCTCGGGAATAATAGCTTCTATCACTTTTTTTTTATTTATATGCCTAGGTAATGGTAATTGAACTAAAATCCCAGATACTGTCTCGTCTTTATTTAGCTCGTGGATTTTGTTTAAAATTGTAGTTTCTTCAACTCTATCTGGATATTTAATTACCTCAGATTTCAATCCAACCTCTTTTGCAGATTTTTCTTTATTTCTCACATAAATTTGGCTTGGAGTAAGATCTCCAATTAAAATTACGGTAAGACTAGGTACTTTATTATATTTCGTTTTTAACTGGGAAACTTCTTTTTTTAATTCTTCTCTTAGGTTTGCTGCTTCTTTTTTTCCGTCAATTAAAATCATAATTAGCTAAATAAAATAGGTGCTAAATATAGTTTCATACACACTTCTACAAACCATATCAACAAAAGAAGGATAATAGGAGAAATATCGAAAGCACCCAGATTGGGTAAAAAACGCCTTATATACATTAATAAAGGTTCTGTAAGTCGATATGTAAAATCTAAAACTAAATAAACAAATCTATTTGAGGTGTTTAAGACATTAAAAGCAACTAGCCAACTTATAACTACATTAGCGATAACTACGTAAGTATAAAGTTTTAAAACTTGAAGCACCAAATAGAATAATGCAATCATTTTTTTTCTACATATATAGATTGACTTGGGAATGCAAATGCTGCACCATTTTTTTCTACTATTTGTTTAATTTGTATTGCTAATCTTTCTTTAACTGAAAGCCATTTTTCCCATTCATCAGTTTTTGTAAAACACCGTACATACATATCTATGGAACTTTCGGCGAATTTATCAATTCTTACCGCATAACCAAGTTCAGTATTAAAATCTTCGTGTTTTTTAATGTAATCCTCAATTTCATCTCTAATTTTTTTAAGTTGATCTACAGTAGTATCGTATTGAAGATTTATTATCCAACTTATTATCCAATTTGTTGTTTGACTAATGTTAATAACAGCATTCTCTGCAAATTGAAAATTTGGAATTATTGCGAGCGATTTATCAAATTTTCTTATTGTGGTAGATCTAAATCCAATTTTTTCTACTATACCTTCTATGATCCCCTCAACCAAAATCCAGTCACCCATTTTAAAACGTTTTTCAACTAAAACTAATATACCCGAAATCAAATTTTTAAATAGATCTTGGGCGCCTAATGCAACTGCAACACCAAATAGACCGAGACCTGCAATTATTGGACCAATTTTAATTCCCCATAGTTCTAGAACTGCTGCAGCTCCTAAAATAAAAATTAATATTTTTAATGACTTAATTATCCATCCAATCAATTCTCTTGTTAAAATTTTTCCTAATCCACTAAGTATATATGATATAGGTTCAATTATCTGGTGGATAATCCAAAATAGTAGAATTGTTATTAATGTTCTATTAAGATTATCTACAAACGATCTAGTATCCTCTGAAAATGACATATAATAACTTGCAATAAAAAATCCTAGAACAATTGGTAAAAATCTCGCTGGACCTACCATCGCTTTAACAAAAGTATCGTCTAACTTATTTGTAGTTCTTTTAGAAATGATCTCTAATTTTTTAATTATTAACTTACTTAT
>CACMXM010000027.1 GCA_902617645.1 uncultured Pelagibacteraceae bacterium
TATAAGAATATTATTTAATCATAAGGCTCGGGGCATTTATAATATAGGTTCGGGAAAAAAAATTTTAATTTTGGACTTAATAAAATTTATTGCTAGAAAAAAAAATAAAAAAATTTTATTGAAAAAAAATAAAAAAAGAACTTGTTTATTTGCAGATATTAGTAAAATTAAAAAATTAGAATGGAAACCAAAAAAAAATATAGCAAGTATTATTAATGATTTTTAATCAAATTAAAAAAAACAGATATTTAATATTATTTTTAACCATAGCTTTTTTTATGCTTTATATTTCAAGAATTGAGTATGGATCTCATAGTTTAGATAAATCAATGAAAGCATGTATTATTGCTCAAAAAAAATTAGATAAAAGTAAAAATATTGATGACATCAAATCTTTTTGTGAGAGAGAAATAAATAAAAAACTTAAAAAATAATGTTAAATAAAAAGCAAGAAGTGATAAAGTATGCTAAAAAACTTAATACTGAAAACCTCTCACCTTTGAGATCTGGAAATATTTCGATAAGAGGAGTTAATGAAGAAAGAGATGGTTTCTTCATTACACCATCCGGAGTAAAATACGATGATCTAACTACAGATAGTATTGTTTTTTTAGAATTAAACGAAAATAATAATATAAAAAAAATTTCAGATAAGGTTATTAATCCATCTTCTGAATGGCGTTTTCATCAAGATATTTACATAGAAAAAAGGGATGCTCATGCGATAGTTCATGCTCATTCGGTTAATGCTGCAGCTGTTTCAGCTCATGGCAAGAACATTCCTGCATTTCATTATATGGTCGCTTTAGCTGGCGGAAATAATATAAAATGTGCAGAATATGCAACCTTTGGAACAAAAGAATTATCTCAAAATATTATTAAGGCGCTAGATGGAAGAAAAGCATGTCTTATGTCTAATCATGGTCAGGTTGCATTTGGCAAATCTCTTAGCGAGGCATTCGAACTTGCAGAAGAGATCGAAAATATTTGTCATCAATACATAAATACATTAAGATTAGGGAAACCTGAGATTCTTTCAGATGAAGAAATGAAAAAAATTTTAGACAAAACAAAGGATTATAAAAAAAACTAAAACTTTTATATGACTAAAGTTGGCGAACATATAACGTTAGATATTATAGGTACGATTAAAGAATATGATCCAAATTTCTTTGAAAAACTAGTTTATAAAATTGCAAAAAAAGCTAAAGTAACAGTTTTAGAAATATCAAAGTACAAATTTGAACCTCAAGGCTTTACTTTGGTCGCACTTTTAGCTGAAAGTCATATCAGTTTTCATACTTTTCCTGAAAAAGGAATTATAAGTTTTGATTTTTTTACATGCGGAAAAGTTAATCCAATTGTCGCTTTAGATATTATTAAAAAAGATATTAAACATAAAAAAATTGTAAAAAAAGAATTCAATAGAGATAATATTATTTACTACGATGATATTTATAGTTCACCAGGACTTAAAAAATATTATTTAGTTAAAGATGTTTTAGAAGATTTCAATTCTAAAGTTGGTCAGCATATAGAAATTTTAAATCTAGAACAGTTTGGAAAATCCTTATTTATTGATAACGAACTTCAAGTTGCCGAAAGTGATGAACATTTGTATAGCTCAACTTTTGTTAATTCTGGTATTAAATTAAATAAACACAAAGAAAAATCAGCAATCATTGGTGGTGGAGATGGTGGTGTTGCAAGAGAATGTATATCACAAGGATTTAACTATATAGATTGGTTTGAACTTGATCCAGAAGTGGTCGAAGTTTGTGAAAAACATTTATCCAAAATAGGTAAAAAAGCTACAACAAAAAATTCAGTTAAGTGTGTTTGGGGCGATGCTTTTGAAAGTATTAAAAGAGTTGAAGATAACAAATACGATAAAATATTTGTAGATCTTAACGACGACCAATATTGTATTGATCTTGCAGCAAAAAATATAAATTCGCTCAAAAGAATTTTGAAGCCAAACGGTACAATAACAGCACAAGTTGGTAGTCAGGATAAAAAACCAAAGCAGGTAAAAAAATGGCTTAATTTGCTTGAAAAGAGCTTTGGCAATACATCCTTAGATAGAATCTACATACCAAGTTTTGATTGTTCTTGGAATTTTGCTTCTTCATTAAATAAATAATTTCTTTTTAAATCATATAATTTGTGAAATACTTATTAAAAAAATATTGGAGGCGATATGAATATTATAAAAAAATTTAGCTTAGGAGTTTTGATTACTTTATTTCTATCATTTTCTGCTAACGCTGATAAAATTAAAATTGGAACAGAAGGTGCGTACCCGCCTTGGAATTCAAAAGATGCTTCAGGCAAACTAATTGGATTTGAGGTTGAGCTTGCTTGGACACTCTGTAGATATATAGGTCAGCAATGTGAGATAGTTGAGCAAGATTGGGATGGTATGATACCAGCTTTAATTATGAGAAAATTTGATGCAATAATGGCCGGAATGTCTATTACTGCTGAAAGACAAAAAGCAATTAGTTTTTCTCAAGGATATGCTGACGAAGTTGCTTCATTAGCTGTAATGAAAGGTTCAGATTTAGAGGGCATGGATACACCAGCTGGAATTAATCTTACTAAACCGAATGCTGCAGCAAAAAAAGCTCTTAAAACTTTGACTGCTGCTTTAGCAGGTAAAACAGTATGTGTGCAAACTGCAACAATTCACCAAAACTTTTTAGACTCTGGTGATGTTGGAAAAGTAAATGTGAGAACATATAAAACTCAAGACGAGGTTAACTTAGATTTAGCATCTGGAAGATGTGATGCTGCATTAGCTGCCGCTGTAGCTTTTAGTGATTATGCAGAAAAATCAGGTAAATCAGTTGTATTAGTTGGACCAACTTTTTCAGGTGGTGCATTTGGTAATGGTGTAGGTGTTGGTATAAGAAAAGATGACACAGAGTTACTAAACGCTTTTAATAAAGCAATCGACAAAGCAAGAAAGAACGGCGATATTAGTAGAATTGCTACTAAGTGGTTCGGCTTCGATGCATCTATGTAAATAATTTTAGATTTGGCGACTATAATATATAGTCGCCGGTCTGTATGGAACTACTTTCATTCGGAAAAACTGGTTGGGGCGATGAACTGTTAATCGCAACAATGATGACAATTGCTGTTTCAATAACAGCTATGTTTATAGGTTTTCTTTTTGCTTTAATATTTACCCCACTTAAATTATCCAAAAGTAAATTTTTAAATCTTATAGGAAACTGTTACACCACAGTTATCAGAGGAGTTCCTGAATTATTGGTTATTTATTTACTTTTCTTTGGTGGAAGTGGAGCAGTTATGTATGTTGCTTCTATATTTGGATATAATGAGTATATTGAAATCAACGCATTTATCACAGGATCTTTTGCAATTGGTATTATCTCAGGAGCTTATTCAACAGAAGTTTTTAGAGGAGCAATTCAATCAATTGATAAAGGACAATTTGAGGCCTCAAAGGTTTTAGGTTTAAAAAAACCAATTCATTTTTTTAAAGTGATTATGCCCCAAATGTTAAGACTTGCTATTCCTAATTTGAGTAACGTTTGGCAAATAACACTGAAAGATACCTCACTTATCTCTGTGACTGGTTTAGTCGAAATAATGAGACAATCTTACATTGCTGCTGGATCAACTAGAGATCCTTTATTTTTTTATTCATTTGCGGCAGTATTATATCTAATGCTGACATATTTTAGCATGAAGTTAATCAATAAATTAGAAGTTAGATACAGCAGAGGGTATTAATGGATTTTGAATTAATGATTAATAGTTTACCTAAACTGTTAAATGCTAGTTTTATAACTCTTAAATTATTAACTGCATCATTAATCTTAGGATTATTTATCGGACTTTTTTTTGCAATTCTAAGGTTAAATAAAATTCCAATAATAAATAAATTTGCTTACGTTTATTCTTATGTGTTTAGAGGTACACCACTTTTAGTTCAAATATTCATTATTTATTTTGGGCTAGGTCAAATAGAATATTTAAGATCAACTGCGTTATGGGTTATTTTAAAAGAGCCCTATTGGTGCGCAATAATTGCTTTTTCATTGAATACAGGAGCTTACACATCTGAAATATTACGATCTGCATTTCAAACAATAAAACCTGGAATGATTGAAGCAGGTCAGAGTTTAGGAATTTCTAGTAAAATTATTTTTTATAAAATTCAAATTCCCATCGCTATAAGACAATCTTTACCAGCTTATGGTAATGAAATAATTTTAATGATGAAGGGTACCTCGTTAGCAAGCACTGTAACTTTAATGGATCTCACAGGTGTAGCGAAATACATAATATCCACAACATTCAAGCCAATCGAAGTATTTATAGTTGCTGGTGGGATTTATCTTTTTATGACTTTTATAATTCATAATGTCATTAAGTTTTTAGAGAAAAAATACAGTTTTTAATATGATGTATACTCTTTAATTTCTCTGATCTTAGATCCAGAATGACTGTTCATCTCAAGCTTAATTTTTCCTCTCTCATCATTTAGAAAATGTATATCCCTTGATGTTTTAATAAAGACTTCTCCAAAATCTGCATTTTTTTCGCATAATCTTTTTTCATTTTCTATATTCCAAAGTTTATTATTTATTTCTTTAAGTGACTGAAAAAGTTTATCAAGTTTATTGTCTGATTTTATATTTTTTTTGAATTGTTCTGTTAATAATTCAAGCTCTTCATTAATAAATTTTAGTTTATGTTGATCTTTAATTTTTTCCTTTTTAATTTCAAGAATAGAAATTTTATCTAACAATTCACCAACCGAAACTTCAATAAGTATTTTATTCATAATTTTTTATATTATGTTAAGTTGTTTAAAATATGTCTAATATTTTAATTATTAAACATGGATCTTTAGGTGATATAGCCCAAGCAAGCGGTGCAATTCAAGATATTTATGAAAATCATAAAGATCATAAATTATATATAATGACCTCTAAACCTTACATTGATTTGTATAAAAAAAGCCCTTTCATAAAAGATATTATTTTGGATAAGAGATTATCTAGATTTAACCTAATTTACTTGTATCTATTAATGAGAAAAATTAAAAAGCTTAAATTTGTAAAAGTATTCGATTTACAAAATTCATCTAGAACATCATTTTATAAAAAAGTATTATTTCCAAATTCAAATTATAATTCTTGGTCATCATCTCAAACCACATTGCCATCAAATACAACTAAGGAAGAATTTGACAAACTTTCAGTTTTGGAGAGATTTGACCACCAACTAAAAACTTCAGGATTAAAAACTAAACATACTCTAAAACCAAATTTTGATTGGTCTTGTACAGATATATCAAAAATTAATTCTAAATTTAAATTAGAAAAATATATTATTTTATTTCCGTTTTGCTCCCCACATCTCCATTTGAAAAAATGGCCACACTACAATGAGCTAATTAAGTTAATAAAAGAAGAATTGAAAAATGATTATAAAGTTGTAATAGCACCTGGACCAAATGAAATCCAGGAGGCAAAAAATTTTAATGCAGAATGTATCTTGGATGATGGTAAAGCTTTAAGCATACCCCAACTTGCATCTCTAATTAAAAACAGTTCTTTTGTAATCGCCAATGATACAGGACCAGCGCATATTTCTGCTCATATAGGCGCAAAAGGTGTTGCTCTTTTTGGTTCACATACGACAGCATATAAAGTAAACATTGAGAGAGAACAGTTCAAAGCTATCCAAGTTTCTGATTTAAATAAATTAAGTGCAAGTAAAGTATTTGAAAAGATTCAACTATAAAATTTTTTGATAATTTTTAATAATTTGTTCCCAATGAAAATTTTTTGAAAATTCTTTAGCCAATTTACCGTATTCCTTGTATTTATGATCTTTGAGCATTTTATCTATTGAAGAATATATTTCTTCAATACTATTTCCATCACAAATTAAACCTGTTTTATCATGAACAATTGCATCTGACGCACCTCCATCTTTGCCACCAATTGATGGTATCCCATATTGAGCAGCTTCAATATAAGCAATACCAAAACCCTCGACCGATTTATTTTGAATTATTGAAGGCATAACAAAGATATTTGATTTGCATACTAAAGCATTCTTTAGTCCATTATCTATATTTTTTAGGAAAATTACATTGTTGCTTAAATTAAGTTCATTGACTAAATTTTTTAAATTGTTTTCTTCTTCTCCATAACCAACACAAACATAAATAATATTTGGGTATAACTCTTTTAAATTTCTAATTGCCATAATCACTTTTTCGTGATTTTTTCTTTTGTCGAATCTGGAAACAGTAATTAGTCTATTAGATTTTCCACTAAAAATTTTTTCAGCTTTCTCTATATCTTTCTCTGAAATCTCACTCACAGCTTCAACTCCCGGATTGATTACAATTATTTTGTTTTCATTTACTCCCTTATTTATTGCTAAATTTTTTGTAAAAACTGAGTTTGATATTATATAATCAACATTATTTAAAATTTTTATTAACCTTTTATTTTGTCTTGTGCCTTTTTCATGATTTATTTCTTTAGAATGAATTAAGCATATTTTTTTTTTGTTAGTATTTATGAGCTCTAAACTCTTCCAATGATCAGCTATTAAACAACTAACATTTTTGTTATTTTTTAAAAATTCATTAATTAAATAAGATTTTCTATATTTTCTAAGTAATTTTGGACCTCCAACCCTTTCGATTGAGAAATTAACATTATCATCAAAATTTGAATAATTTTCATGATAGTCGGCGAAAACTTTAACTAAATTTAATTTAGATAAAGATTTAGTTAAGCCATGCATTAGGTTTTGCATACCACCTATATCAGGTGGGAAATTTCTAGTTATAATTAAAAACATTTAATTTACTTTATCCATTTAATATTACAGCCCATACTTGGGTGTTGTTCTTTTGGACCTTCACCTGTTTTTGAAATTAATTTTAACGCTTTGAATAGCTCACTTTCACCAGTATCTATAGGTTGTAAATCTTTCAGTTGTTTAATTCGACCTCTGTACTGAAGTTCTAAGTTTCCGTTATATGCAAAAAAATCTGGTGTGCAAACAGCATCATATACTTTCGCTACTTCTTGTGTTACATCATGAAGATATGGAAAAGAAAAATTATTTTCTTTTGAAAAGGTAATCATATTTTCAAAAGAATCCTCTGGATAATTTTTAACATCATTAGAACATATAGCAGCTGAGCTTATCCCAAATTTTTCTAAACTTTTACAGTCTTGAACTAAATCTTTAATTATTGCTTTTACATAAGGGCAGTGATTGCAAATAAACATTATTAGTGTTCCTTTTTCTCCTTTAATATCATTTAAAGAAATTATTTTGTTATCTGTAGATTTTAGTTTAAAATTTTCTGCTTTTTTTCCAAAATCGCATATTGGAGTTTTTGTAAGAGCCATGATAGAACAATATATAATTTATGTTTTATGATTTAAAAGATAAAAAACCAAAAAACTCTGGCGAAAATTGGGTAGCACCTAATGCAGTTATAATAGGGGATGTAACATTAGAAAAAAATACAAGTATATGGTTTAACGCAACTTTAAGAGGTGATTTAGAAAATATTCATATAGGTGAGGGATCTAATGTACAGGATGGATGCGTTCTTCACACTGATCCTGGTTACCCTTTAATGGTAGGAAAAAATGTTACTGTTGGTCATTTGGTTATGCTTCATGGGTGTTCAATTGGAGACAACAGTTTAATTGGAATTGGAGCAGTTATTTTGAATAATGCTAAGATTGGAAAAAATTGCATAATAGGTGCGAAAGCTCTTATAACCGAGAATAAAGAGATACCAGACAACTCTTTAGTAATAGGCTCACCAGGAAAAGTTGTTAGAGAAGTTACTGAAGAAGAAAAAAAGGCAGTATTTGAAAATACAAAACATTACCAAGATAATTGGAAAAAGTATTCTAAATCAATATTTTAAACATGCCTGAAACTAAAAATCTCAAGTCAATTGCAGAGATTTATAAATCAGATAAAATTGAACATCAATATATAAAGGTTTATGAAAGTTATTTTGAAAAAATAAGAAACGAAAAGTTAAAAATACTTGAAATTGGCATAGCAGATGGAAAATCTTTATTAACATGGAGCGATTATTTTAAAAACTCAGTCATAGTTGGAATTGATATTCATAAGATAAATATTGTAGAAAAAAAACTTAATAGAAATAATATTGAAGTTCACCAAGGCTCACAAAGTGATCAAACTTTTATTCAGCAAATTATTTCTAAATATAAAGAGTTTGATATAATTATTGATGACGGGAGCCATTTATCTAAAGACGTTAAAAAAAGCTTTAATTTATTATTCTCAACATTAAAAAATGACGGTCTTTATATTATTGAAGATATTCAAACAAGTTATAATCATTTTTTTGGCGGAAATCCTTTTGATTTAAAATATTCAAATTCACATATGAATTTTTTTAAACATTTGACTGATAGTTTGAATCACCAAGAGGTAGCTAATCCTTTTTACATCAAAAAGAAATATGATGGGAAAATTACTAACATTTCATTTTATCATAATATGGTTTTTGTCAGAAAAGGTATAAATGATTTGAAAAGTAAAGAGGTAATAAATAATTCTTATGAGGACATGAAGTATTTAGAAAAATCAAGCAGGACAGGAAAAAAATTTCAATATTTTGTTAAGTATAAGATATTTTATAAAGCATATACAATTTTCTTATTTGTATTTAATACAATTAAAAAAATACTTCTTTTAAGAATTTAATTTTAAAATTTCATTATTTTAAAACTAACTTTTAAATTAGGATATTTCTTTTTTAATTTTAATAAATGATTCTTTATGAATTTTATTCTCAACAGATAAGTTAAATTTTTTTTTACCATTAACAATTTTAGCAGCACCACAATCGTTATGATTTATAACAATTAAACTGGTAATTTTATGAAGTTTAATTGAAGTTGCTAAGTTTTCCCAGAATGTAGAGTGCCATTTTTTGAATCTATTTGCAGTTACTCCAATTCCACCTCCAGCGATTGTAAAAGAGCTATATTTGCCAGTTAATTTTTTTCTTTTTAA
>CACMXM010000028.1 GCA_902617645.1 uncultured Pelagibacteraceae bacterium
ACCAGATTTTCTAGAAAGATTAAAACATGCTGTTGATGAGGATAATAAAAAACATAAATAATGAATTCCTCAGAAATCCGAAATCAAATTAACCTTAAATTAAGAAAAATTTATAAACCAATCTTTAGTAATAAAGAATTACTAAGCTTTACTGAGGACATAGTTAAAAGCATTAGAAAATCTAATAAAATAAAAAATTCAAAGAAAAATTTTAATTTGTCAGAAAAAACATCACTCTTAATTTGTTATGGCGATAGTGTTTTAGGTACAAAAACAAATAAATCTATTACAGAGTTTAAAAAGTTCTATAAAAAGTACTTAGGTAGATCCTTCAACTCTGTTCACTTTCTACCCTTTTATCCATCAAGTAGTGACAGTGGTTTTGCTGTTAAGGATCATTATAAAATTGATCCAAGATTAGGTAAATGGAGTGATATTAAAAGTTTTTCAAAAAATAGTTTTATTATGGCTGATGTTGTAATTAATCATTCATCATCTAGGGGTCTTTGGTTTAAAAACTATTTAAGAAATAATTCACCAGGAAAAAATTATTTTTTTACTGTAAATAAGAAATTTAATTCTAAAAATGTAGTTAGACCAAGAGAACATCGTTTATTAAAAAAAGTGAACATTTTTGGTGAAAATAGATATCTTTGGCGAACATTTAGTAACGATCAGATCGATTTAAATTTCAAAAATCCAAAAGTTTTAATTAGATTTATCAAAATAATAATTAATTTGATTAATCATGGAGTAAATATATTTAGATTAGACGCTATAGCTTATCTTTGGAAAGAAAGTGGAACTAAATGCATAAATTTAAAACAAACTCACGAAATCATTAAAATATTAAGAATTGTTTGTAATAGCTTAAACAAATCAGCAATAATTGTAACAGAAACAAACCTACCTGAAAAAGAAAATATTAGCTACTTTGGCAACAATGATGAAGCAAACTGGATTTATAATTTTTCATTACCTCCACTTTTGGTTCATTCATTATTATTTGAGGATAGTAGAAAAATAACTTCTTGGAGTAAAAAACTACCACAAAACAAATTAGGTAATAGTTATCTTAACTTTATTGCATCACATGATGGTATTGGTATGAGGCCAGTTGAGGGTCTTTTAAATAAAGATGCCATCAATAAAATGTTTAAAAGACTTAAAAAAAATGGTGGAGAATTTTCGTTTAGAAAAGTCCAAGGAAAATCAAAAAAGGTATATGAAGCCAATATTACTTTATTTAATGCGTTTCAAAAAACTGATACCGATCCTAAAGGAAAGTATCATTATGCCAGATATATATGTGCTCATGCAATAATGATTTCTTTTGAAGGTATTCCAGCAGTTTATTTTAATTCAATGTTTGGAACTTCAAATGACATTAATAAGTACATTATTTCAAATAATAAGAGAGATTTAAATAGATATAAATGGAGTGCAGAACGTTTGAATAAATTATTAAAAAATAAGAACTCAAAGCATTATTTAATTTATGAAGAAATAAGTAATTTATTAAATATCAAGAGAAAAAATAAAGCTTTTCATCCCAATGCATTAAGAAAAACGATGAAGCTTGGACCAAAAATATTTGCATTTAAAAGAATAAGTTTAGATAAAAAACAATCAATAATGTGTATTTCAAACTTAAGTTCAAAAACTCAAAGTATTAAAATCCAATTAAAAAATAAAAAGTATAAAGAATTGATAATCGGTAGTACGGTTGGTAATAATAATATTACTTTAGATCCTTTTCAAACTATTTGGCTATCTAATTAAAATTTATTAGATATTTCTAAATTTGCACCATAATCTGGGATTTCACCCATGAAGTTATAATTTGAGCTCATTTTGATATCAAAACCGTTTAAATTTTTTTTATAAGTTAGAGATACCTTGTCATTATCTAAAATCATGGCATATTCGGTATCATCTATTGGAACATATCCTAATGATAAATAAAGCTCATTAACATAGCCTTTTCCTGATGCGCCAAATCTTTCAAAATTTGTTACAATTGACCAGCCCGATATAGAGGTTATGTCAAAACCGTAACCAATTCTATAATTGTGTTTAGATTTATTGTTTGATTTATATTCATAATTAGTACTTTGATTATTTACGTAATAAAATTCTGCGTTTGAAGATGGACTAAAATCTCCTACATACTCTAATCTTCCATGATGATTAGTTGTTTTTTCTTCTTGCTGATTTGCTGTATCAAAAAGTAATCCGATAGTTGCTAAAGCGGTTTTAATATTTTGTTCCTTGTAGATTAATGTGTCAGATAAAGAATTTCCTATTGTAGTTTTTTCTCTAAAAGCTTTAAGTTTTGTATATCCTAAATCAAATTTTATTCCTGGATTATAATTAAGTTCTTCATCAACTAATCTTTTACCAAAGTTAATTGAGCCATATATTTGTTGCCCCTCTCTATCGCCTTTTAAAGTATTACCATTAATCTCTCTTTGATGGTCAATTTGTAATAAACTTAAACCAATAATACTATCTGCAAAAAATTGATCGTCTCTTAACTTGGTATCATATAAAGCAAAGCTATATGAGTCTGTATTGAGATTTGTGCCATTGCTTCCAATATCAACGTTATCGTTTGTATACTGAAAAACATAACCATACATTGAATCTCTATCTTCTTTTTTAATCCTATCTGCACCGATTGAAAAACCATAACTATGGATATCTCTTGATGATGCACCATTTGAATCTTTTTTACCAAAGCTAATTCTTCCTTCACTCCATTCAAACCAATCATCGCTATTATAGGTTCTATCTTTTTCTTTTTTAAGAATATTTAGTGTATTAGCTATTTTTTCAATCTTTTGATTTGTAAAATTAATTTCTGCATTTAAGTTCGAAAGATTATCTTTATTTTTATGTCTTCTTAGCCACTCAGTTCTATGAAATATTGGAAGAGTATTATTATTTATAATACGTTTAGCTGATTCTACATTAGCTTCGATAATAGCTTTGACATCAGCATTAGCAGCAGGATCGGTACAAGTAATTGTTCCTGCGCAATCAATTTCATATTCATGAATTTGATTTGTACCTGCGCCAGCACCATCGTCACTGGTAACGAATAATTTTGTAAAATTTGATGAAAATATAAAACCCATCATGTTGTTAACTCTGCTTCCTAAATCAAACGTAGTAAAAGTAGAAGATAGAGTTGTAATATCGTAAGCTGTGCTTAAAGAGTATTTGTTCATTCTTGTGTTTTCATTACCAGCGAAAAATAGCTGTGTTCCATCTGAATTGAATTGAATATTTCTCATATTACTATCAGCACTTTCTAAGGAGTCTGAAATTCCCCCTGGTGTAACTCCTGATCTAAGATCAAAAGGGTTTGCTAAATCATATTGTCTCAATTTATGGTTTTTCATTCCGCCAATAAACATTCGTGTTCCATCAGGTTTAAAAGCCAAAGTTCTTAATTGATCTTCGCTACCTATTGCTACCTCATATATTTTTTCGCAAACTAAAGTTGTTGAATCCCATGGAGTAGTTAATTTAAATTGCCAAACACCAAAACTAAAAGAACCAATCCCTTCATTTGTAGTTACAAACATTCTTGTTCCATCAGGGTTAAATTCAATTGAATGAGGGTAATTCATTTGACCAACTCCCTCAGCTGCACATGTTAATGCGGTTCCTTTTGGCGTCCCTCCTGTAAAAGATATTGTAGCAGTACTTATATCAAATGGTGTAGTTAGAGAGTATTCAATTAAGTATGCTTTCTTATCATTCGGTGCAGACTCCCGATTAGTTATATACATTCTGGTTCCATCCGGCTTAAAGTTTATTCCTCTAATACCAGGGGTATCTGATGAAACATCTTTTGTTTGTACAAAAGTAAATTCAGCAAATGAATTTGAAGTGAATAAAGTTAGTAAAAATAAAACAAATAAAAAAAAATTTTTTGACGACATTAAATACTCGCAAAATTATTTTCCAATTTATGGTTAATTTCTTTTAAAAGTAAAGTTTTAATGACAACTAATATTGAACTTCTTTAATCTCCAATAATTATAAGGCCAAGGGGTTAAAAATCCTACTATAAGCATAATTGGTACAACCCACCATGTAAGTATCGCGCCACCAGTAAGTAGAAAATCAGTTAAATTCATCGCAACTTCCATACTGATCATAGAGATAAAGCTCATTCCTAATGCTGTTTTTAGAGCATTAGAAAATTTAAAATTTTGTCGTAACAAAATTATAGTTTCTAAAATAATACTTGTTATTAATCCATTAATGATTGCAAGTGTCATAATTCCTAGAACAGGAAATGGTATTTTAGTTATTTGAAAAAATAAAATTGTTCCAAAGTCTCCAATTGCACAACCAAGTAAACACCAAGCGGTATTTTTTGCACTTCTTCTCCAAGTATGTTTACAATTCCAATTAAATTTAATAGCCTCAGAACTCATTCTTAAAAAACTTTAGTCTAGATTAACTGCTGCAATCATGCCAGCTTGATAATGACCAGGAACATTGCATGCAATCTCTATATCAACAGCATTTTCAAACTTCCAAATTATAATTCCTTTTTCTTTAGGAGCTAACAATACACTATTGCTGTGGGAATGACCCATTGATTTATCCATTGCTGCCATTTTTTGCATTTTATCTTTATCAATTTTATCACCTAATAATATTTCATTTTCAACCATTCTCTCCATTTCTGGCTGATGTTTAATATGCATCATTGCATTAGCAATATTAAATTCATGCACTAATTCGCCTACATTTATAACTTCAAATTTAATGGTTTCGCCTTTTTTAATATTGAAAGAATTAGGTTCATAATAATTATCATACATTTTAACTTGAATTGTTCTTGTTACATCTTCCATTTTTCCCTTAGAGCCAATTTTCATATTTTTATCTGCTAAGGATAAGGAGTTCATTAAAGTTAATGTTAATATAATTAAAAATATTTTTTTCATTTTTTTAATTCCTCATTTGAATTTTTTATCTCTACTTTTTCTTCAGTCATATTTGAAGTCTTTTTAATGCTAGTTCTGCTATCTATTAAATTTGCAAAATTATGGTTAACGTCTCTGTGGCCTGCTTCATCATCTCTAATAACTCTTACAACATCTTTTAAAGTAGAGTTTAGTGGTAAGTTCCAATAATTTATTGCTATATCTGGTGCTGGTTGATCTTTAATCTTACCAGTTTCAAGCTCGTGCAAATATTCAGTATAACTTCTCACAGCCTCTTCCTCAAAATATCCAACAATTCTATGAGCGGTTCGTTGAGAAATTATATAAATTAAAGAGTATGTAACAATAAATATTGCTTGTGCTATTAATATAATAAATCTTTCAATCCAGTTTGGTTTTGCAATATGAATGAAAGTCATTAAATGCATTCTCTCATTTTCAGCCTCATCTAAAAGAAGCTTTATCCAACCTCTATCATCTTCCATTTTACGTAATGATTTAAAGTGTATTAACATACCAGCAACCATGCCAGGTACAGCTGCAACTGTTTCTAAAACAACTGCTCTATGTCCATACCTCTTTTTAAAAAAGGTATCAGCAAGAAATCTCAGGAACTTTGTAAAATTTAATGCAAACTTGTCACTAAAATTTTTAGGTCCCAAATGTGTGTTTAGATCAGACATACTCAAAAATTAGTATGATTTTAAAAAATTTCTATGTGTTAAAAAGCCTCTTAAAAAAGAGGTGGAATCTAACAGCTTTTAATTGAAGTGGAGATGTTTTTGATAAGATCGAAATAAAGAGTTTTTCCACTATCAAGTGTGGCACCTAAAGGATCTAGAACCCCAGAACTGATGTTTGTATCTTTTGCAATAGTTTCAACAATGTCAGGATTAAATTGAGGTTCAGATAAAACGCATGTTACTTTTTCATGTTCTATTACTTCTCTGATTTCAGCAAGCTGTTCTGCACCTGGTAAGACGTCTGTATTTACGGTTAATGCACCAATAATATTTACCTTAAATCTTTTTTCAAAATATTGATAAGCGTCATGAAATACTACAACTTTAGCATCTTTGTTGACATCTGATTTAACTTCTTTAATCATTTGATCTAACTCTTTTAAAGCTTTCTTGGAATTTGCTTTATAGATTGAACTGTTTTCTTTATCTAATTTTGATAATTGGTTTGTAACCTTTTTAACAATAGTTTTTGCATTCATTGGATCTAGCCAGATGTGTGGATCAAACTCACCATGTCCGTGTCCATGGTCGTCATGTCCGTGATCATCATGATCATCTTTTTTAGCTTTTTTATCATGATCGTGATCATCGTGATCATCGTGATCTTCTTTTTTAGCTTTCTTATCATGATCATCATGGTCGTCATGGTCATCTTTTTTCTTTTTTCCGTGGCCGTGATCGTCATGGTCATCATGATCTCCAAAAATATTTCTTTCTCTAAACTTCAATTTTTTAATTCCACTTTGATCCATTAATTCAAATTTTACAGAGTTCTTTGATATAGACTCTAAAGGTTTTTCTAAAAATTCCTCAATTCCCTCTCCTACGTAAACAACCATATCTGCTTCTTGCAACATTTTTGCGTGAGATGGTTTTAGACTAAATCCATGTGGAGAATTATAACCATCAACTATTAAATCTGGTGTTCCAACTCCATCCATAATATAGCTTACTAGAGAATGTATTGGTTTTATTGATACAACTACCTTTATTTCAGCTTTTAATGAAGAAAAGTAAAATAATATTGAAACTAGTGATAATATAAAAGGGATTTTTGATTTAATTCGCATAATTATTAAATTGTTATATTATAACAATGCGTAATATTATAACAAATTATAATAGTCAACTATTAAATTTGAGATATGAAAGAAAATAATAACACTCTCGTCAAATTAGAAAATACTGGCGTACAAGTTGATAAAAAATGGCTTGTAAAAGGAGTTTCCTTCGAGGTTCAAAGAGGAAAAATTGTAACTTTAATAGGTCCAAATGGTTCTGGAAAAACTACTACCGCTAAACTTGCTCTAGGGATTCTTAAGAATATAGAGGGAAAAGTATATAAATTTACAGATAAGATCGGTTACGTTCCACAAAAAATTTCAATTGATTGGACTTTACCTCTTAGAGTATCAGATTTTATGCTTTTAACTGAAAATCTTAAAAATAATGAAATCGATACTGCATTAGACCTAACCGGTGTCAAACACTTAAAAAATAACGATTTAAGAAATTTGTCTGGTGGAGAATTTCAAAGAGTTTTAATTGCAAGAGCAATAGCTAAAAAACCTGATCTTCTAGTACTAGACGAGCCTGTTCAAGGAGTAGATTTTAAAGGAGAAATCGCCCTTTATGAATTAATTAAAAAAATTTCTGAAAAATTAGGTTGCGGTATATTATTAATTTCACATGACTTACACGTAGTAATGTCAGCTACGGACTATGTAGTATGTTTAAATGGTCATGTTTGTTGCTCAGGAACTCCACAAGCTGTTGCTAATGATAGTAAATATAAAGAATTATTTGGTGATCGAGCTTCAACAATATTGTCAGTTTATGAACATGACCATGATCACACCCATTCTACAGATGGATCAATAGAAACTAAAAAATAAATGTTTGATGATTTTTTCATAAGAGCACTTGCTGCCGGTCTTGGTTTAGCGTTTGTTACAGGACCCCTAGGTTGCTTTGTTATCTGGAGAAGATTATCTTTTTTTGCAGGTACATTAGCCCACTCAGCATTGTTAGGGGTAACACTCGCTTTTTCTTTTGATATAAATATTTCTTTCTCTGTTTTATTAGTTTCATCTGCAATAGCTTTAATTCTATTACGGTTGCAGAAAACTACAAAACTACCCGGTGATGCTTTGTTGGGGCTATTAGCACATTCATCTTTGGCAATTGGATTGGTAGTAATTGGATTTCTATCTTACATTCGTTTTGACATAATGGGTTTATTATTTGGTGATATACTAGCTGTTAATAAAAAAGATTTGTTAGTTATATGGTTTGGAGGAGCTATAATATTATTGATTCTTAAAATTATTTGGAAACCTTTGTTCGCATCGACTGTAAATTACGAGCTAGCAGAAGCAGAAGGAATGCAACCAGAAAAAGTAAATATTATTTTTACAATATTAATGGCTGCAATTATTGCTATATCAATCAAAATGGTTGGGATATTATTAATTACTGGCATGCTGATAATACCAGCTGCAATGGCAAGAAATTTAGCAAACAATCCTCAGCAAATGGTAGTTTTATCTATTATAGGTGGCATATTAGCTGTTCTAGTTGGGTTGTTTTCTTCAATGCAATTTAATTCAGCATCCGGCCCCTCAATTATAACAGCTGCATTACTTTTATTTATTTTATCATTTTTAAAAATAAATAAGTTAAGACAATTGAAAAAATAATATGTACTTGGTAAAATAGAATATGACTCAAAAAATTGACTTCCTCTCAAAAAACCAACAAATAGTTTTAGAAATTATTGAAAAAGCTAAAGAACCTTTAAAAGCTTATTCAATTTTATTTAGTGTGCAAAAAAAAGGAATTAAAGCACCCCCACAAGTATAT
>CACMXM010000029.1 GCA_902617645.1 uncultured Pelagibacteraceae bacterium
CACTCCTTTTTTCATCATGTAAATCAAATATTGAGAAGGTATCAGTTATAAAAGATGAAAATCTTGAATTACAAATGATTGATGCTTACAAAGAAGGATATGAAGAATTAGAAAAAGGAGATGTAATTTATGCAGCTAAAAAATTTAATGAGGCTGAATTACTTTATCCTCAATCAGAATGGGCACCAAAAGCGGTTTTGTTAGCAGCATATTCTTTTTACTCCCAGAATTATTATGATGAGGCATTATCGGAATTAGATAGATTTTTTAAGAAATTTCCAAAGCATAAAAATTTAGATTACGCACACTTCTTGTATGCAATGTGTTATTACGAAAATATTATTGACGAAAAAAAAGATTTAGAACCGTTGATCATCTCAAAAACTAGATTTGAGTTTATTGTTGAAAATTATCCCAATACTGATTTTGCTCAAGACTCAAAATTTAAAATAAATTTAATTAATGATGTCATGGCTTCAAAAGAAATTTATCTGGGTAAATACTATTTGAAAAAAAAGAAATGGGTGGCGGCTATTAATAGATTTAAAAATGTTTTAGAATTATATGAGACAACAATTTATGTAGAAGAAGCTCTCCATAGATTAGTAGAAACTCACTATAAAATTGGATTAATTGATGAAGCTGAAAAATATGCCAAAGTTTTAGGCTATAATTATCAGTCTAGTGAATGGTATGAACAAACTTTTAAGATATTTAACGAGGATTATCAAACGACCTATGAAATTAAAAGAGATAAGGCATCAGTATTTAATAAATTTAAAAAATTATTTAAATGAGTAAAAAAGACAACTATCAAATTAAGCAAATATATTTAGAAAAAATCAAAATAATTAAAAACTACAACAATAGTTATTACGATAAAAGCAAACCAATTGTGGATGATGCGATTTACGATAGTTTAAAAAATGAAATCTTAGAATTAGAAAAAACATACTCTTTTTTGAAAAGTAAAGATTCGCCGTCTATAAGTATTGGTTTTAAGCCATCAAAAAGTTTTAAAAAAGTAAAACATAAGACACCAATGCTATCATTAAATAATGCTTTTAATAGAGAAGATATAGAAAATTTTGAAAAAAAAATCTTAAACTTTTTAAATTTTAAGAATAGAAATAACATAGAGTATTCTGCAGAACCAAAAATAGATGGAATATCAGCTTCTTTAGTTTACAAAAAAGGGAAATTTATTCGAGGTCTTTCAAGGGGTGACGGTATTGAAGGTGAAGATATCACAGAAAATTTAAAAACAATTGATGACATTCCAAAAATTCTCAAAGGTAAAGATATACCAGATGAAATCGACGTAAGAGGAGAAGTCTTTATTAAAAATTCTGATTTTGAAAAATTAAACAATAAATTTGCAAATCCAAGAAATGCAGCATCTGGTTCCCTAAGGCAAAAGGATCCACTTAAAACAAAACAAATACCGTTAAATTTTATTGCTTATACTTATGGATTTGTCAAAAATTTTGTTATTTCTAATCAGATTGAATTTTTGAAAAGTTTAAAAAATTGGGGCTTTAAAACCAACAAGTTTAATAAACTTTTAAAAGGAATTGATGACTTAATCCAAAATCATATTGATCTTGAAGGTAAGAGAAAAGAAATTGATTATGATATTGATGGTATTGTATATAAAATAAATGATTTTGATTTACAAAGGAGATTGGGATTTATTGCTAATGCGCCTAGATGGGCAATTGCTCACAAGTTCTCATCAAATAAATCTATTTCGGAAATAATTAATATAGAAATTCAAGTTGGTAGAACAGGAGCATTAACACCAGTTGCTAAAATTAAACCAGTTAATATTGGTGGTGTTTTAGTATCTAATGCAACCTTACACAACGAAGATGAAATAGAAAGAAAAGACATCAGAATTGGAGACGTAGTTACAGTAGAAAGAGCCGGAGACGTTATTCCTCGTGTTATTTCCGTAGATTTTAAAAAAAGAGAGAAAAATACAAAAAAATTTAATTTTCCGAAAAAATGTCCCTCTTGCGGGTCAGTAACAATTAAAGATTATAATAAAACAACAAAAAAGTTTGATGCAGTAAGGCGATGTACAAATGATAGTTTTGGATGTGAAAAAATTGCTATAGAGAAAATAAAGCATTTTGTTTCAAAAGAGGCATTTAATATTGATGGCTTAGGAAAGAAAATTGTTGAAAGTTTTTGGACTCTTAAATTAATTCGCTATCCTCAAGATATATTCAAACTTGATTATAAGAAAATTTCTAGTTTAGAAGGTTGGGGAAAGTTATCTGCTGCAAATCTAAAATATTCAATTGATAAAAAAAAAAATATATCTCTTAGTAAATTTATTTATTCATTAGGCATTAGGCATATTGGTCAAGAAAATGCAAAATTATTGTCAAAAGTGCTTAAAAACTCTAATAATTTTTTCAATCTAGGTAAACATAATAATTCTAAAGAATTACTAAATATTGATGGTATCGGTGAAACACAAATTAAATCTATTAAAGATTTTTTTTCAAATGGAAAAAATCTGGCAGTTTTAAACGAATTAAAAAAAAATCTATCAATCACTAGTGAAAAAGATATTTCAAAAAACGGAATTTTGAACGAAAAAGTTTTTATGTTTACCGGAAAACTAACTGGTATTAGTAGAGCAGAAGCTAAATCTTTAGTAGAAAAAAATTCTGGAAAAATTATTAGCAATATAAGTAAAAAGCTTGATTATTTAATAATTGGAGAAAAGCCAACCTCAAGAAAGATCATTGAGGCAAAAAGTTTGAGTATAAAGGTAATATCGCAATCAGAATTTTTAAAAATGTTGAATGTTAAAAATTTTTAATTAACCAATTTTTTTCTTTTTTTGATAGATATTTAGATATTTTTGAATACACAAGAAGATGATAATTAAACAAATAATCTTTTTCCTTTTTATTTAGCAACTTATAATTTATAAGATCTTTATCTATAGGAGCTAGCGTTAAATTTTCGAAAAACAATTTATTATTTTTTTTTTTAACATATATTAAATTTTCTATTCTTATTCCAAATTTTCCTTCTTTATAAAATCCTGGTTCGTTACTCAAAATCATCCCCTCACTTAATTTTATATTATTAAATTTAGAAATCGATTGAGGTCCTTCATGCACATTTAAAAAGTAACCAACGCCATGTCCAGTTCCATGACCATAATCATAATTAAATCTTTTAAGAAATTTCCTCGCACGTGCATCTAACTTTTGACCAGTACTGTATTTTATCAAATCACTAGTTGCCACTGCAATGTGGCCTTTTAAAACCAAAGTAAAAATATCTTTAATTTTTATGGTTGGTTTTGCAAAGCATAGCGTACGCGTTACATCTGTTGTTCCATACTTATACTGTCCTCCAGAGTCGCAAAGAAATATATCTTTCTTTTTTATGGTTTTATTTGTTTTATTTGTTGCTCGGTAATGGACGATAGCTCCATTTGATCCTGCTCCAGCAATTGTATTAAAACTTGGAAATAAGTAATTTTTATCTTTCTTTCTAAATTCTTCTAATTTCTTTTCAGCATCAAGTTCAGTTATTTCATTTTTCAAATTTTTTATCCAATATATGAATTTTGTCAGAGCGACACCATCTTTAATATGACTCTGTATCATATGTTTTATTTCAATTGAGTTCTTCTTCGATTTTAAAAGATAGCATGGATCAGTCTTTTCGATAATTGAAAATTTAGACTTAATTATATTTTCATTATATATTGACAAAGTTTTATAATCGACAACAATTTTTTTTCCTATTAAACTATTTATAAAATTTTCCAAATTCTTTTCTTCAACTATCTGCCCTAAAATTATTTTTTTTTCTAAAATTAATTTTTTGGTTTTATACTTATCTGCGATTAAATAAAATTTTTTATTCTTACTTAAAATTAAATTACAATTTGGCAAAGGTGAACAAGGAGTATCATATCCTCGAATATTCAATAACCAAGCCACGTTCTCTGGCGCGCTTATGTATAAGAAATCAGCTTTTTTAGATCTCAAGTATTTTGAAACTAAATCAATTTTTTTTTTGTGATTGTGTCCAACAACGGGATCAGGTATTGAATAAAAGGGTTTCGCCTTTTTTTGTTTATTTTTAAAAATTAGATCTACTAGATTTTCTTTTATAGGTATTAATTTAATGTTGCTACCAAATAAATAATATAATTGACTATTTGTAAACAGTTTTGGATCAAATCCCAAAACCTTATTTTTAATAAGATCTTTAGGTAGTTTGTTATGGATTTTAATAATTTTGAAATTCTTATATGACTCTAATTTTGCTTGGATTGTGTATCTGCTATCTACAAATAAATAATTAATTTTTTTTGAGACAATAGCTAGTCCAGCTGACCCACTAAAATTAGATACCAGTCTAAGCCTATCATAACTTACTTGCTCGGTAAAAAAGCTGTCATTTTTAGGAATAATGTAACCATCTAGATTATACTTTAAAACCAATTTATTTAAGACGTTTAAAACGTTTTTTTTCATTTAATTCTTTTTTGGTATCTTAACCAACCAGGACTTCTAGTGCCTTCCTCTGACTCAAAATCCTGATTAAAATCGAAATCTTCATCATGGTGGTCATTTTGATCATCAAAATTATTTTTTTCAATAAATTTTTCTGGGAGTTCCTCTATAAATCTAGAGGCCATACTATCTATCCAATCACCTTGATAAAATCTATTCATAGAAAAAGATATAAATGCTTTTTTTTTTGCTCTAGTTATTCCAACATAAGCTAATCTTCTTTCTTCCTCTAACCCTTTTTCTCCTTTTTCCTCTAAAGATTTTTGATGTGGAAACAAACCTTCTTCCCATCCTGGCAAAAATATAACATCAAATTCTAATCCCTTTGAAGCATGAATAGTCATTAAATTTACTTTCTGTCCATTCCAATCTTGATCAACAGAAGTTGCTAAAGACACATGCTCTAAAAAACTTTCTAAATTATCAAATTCTTTCATAGCACTTAAAAGTTCTTTTATATTTTCTAACCTATTTTCGTTCTCTAAATCTTTTTTATTTTTCAGCATTGAAGAATATCCAGATTCATCCAATATAATTTGCAACAATTTAACATGGTAAGTATTCTTAATTTTATAATCATTTCGCCATTTATTTATAAAATTTAAAAAGTTACTTAAACCAATTTTAGCTTTAGGTTTAATTTTATTTATCTCTATTAATTTTTTAGATGCTGATTCCAATGAAAGAGAATTTTTTTTTGAGAAATCGTGAATTAAATTTAAAGTGCTTTCACCTACTGACCTTTTTGGATTATTTACAATACGTTCAAAGGCTAAATCGTCTTTTTCTTGGAAAACTAACCTTAAATATGAAATACAATCTTTTATCTCCGATCTTTCATAAAATTTAATTCCTCCTATAATTCTATAAGGCAACCCAATTTTTAAAAATCTTTCTTCAAATTCTCTTGTTTGGAATATTGCTCTTACTAATATTGTAATATTGTTCAGTGAGTAATTTTTTTTAAGGCTCTTTTCGATTTCATCACTTAAGCCAATTGCTTCTTCTTTTCCATTTCTAAAACAACTTAATTTAATTAAATCGCCATCGTCTAGGCTAGTTTTTAAAGTTTTACCAACTCTTTTTTTATTATGTGATATTAACTCTGAAGCAACAGATAAAATGTTTTGGGTTGATCTGTAATTTTCTTCAAGTCTAATAATTTTTGTATTTTCATAAATTTTGTCAAATTCTAAAAAATTTTTAATTTCAGCACCTCGCCAACTATAAATTGATTGATCATCATCACCCACACAACAAATATTTTTATGGTGTCCTGCAAGAATATTTAACCATTTGCTTTGTATGTAATTAGTATCTTGGTATTCATCTACAAGAATATATTTAAAATTTTTATAATATATTTCGCAAATATCTTTATTATTTTCTAATATACTTACACAATGTAATATTAAATCTCCGAAATCACAACAATTTAGATCAATTAGTTTTTGCTGGTAAATTTTATATACTGGTAATATTATTTTTTCAAAAATATCTTTTCTATTTATAATTACATTATTTGGAAACCAACCATTATTTTTCCATTTATCGATTACCGAAAGTATTAGTTTTGGAGAGATTTTTTTTATATCTAGGTTTTCAGATTTACAAATATTTTTTATAAGTCTTACTTGATCGTCAGTATCTAAAATTGTGAAATTTGAATTTAGGTTGGCAGCTTTTGCGTGCTTACGTAAAATTTTTGCGCAAATCGAATGAAATGTACCTAGCCAAGATAGGCCTGTAGCTTCAGATTTTAGTATTTTACTTACTCTAAAGTGCATCTCTTTTGCAGCTTTATTAGTAAAAGTAACTGATAATATTTGATTTGGGAAAGCTTTTTTATTTTTTATTATGTGAGCTATTCGAGAAGTTAATACTTTAGTTTTACCTGAGCCTGCTCCTGCGACAACCAAAATGGGTCCTTCTGTAGTAATTACAGCCTCTTTTTGAGCAGAATTTAAATCTTTTAAATAATCAAAGTTTGTCATTTAATAACAATCATTATAAATCATTTTTATTTTATGAAAAAAATAAACTTAGATATTAAAATTAATCTTAAAATTGCTATATTTGCATTTACAAGCTTATTTTTTTTATACTTATTGTATCTATCAATACCAAGTTTATATGATAGTGGAAGAGTTCAAAAAGCCCTTTATAACAATCTTGTTAAAGAGTTTGGCCTAAATTTAAGTCTATCAAGCGATATAACATATAGAATCCTACCAAAGCCACATTTTTACATTAAAGACTCAAAAGTTTTTAGAGAAAAAAATGAGATATTAGATGAAATTGGAGAAATAAAGGAAGTTAGAATTTTTATAAGTCAAAAAAATTTTTTTGATAAAAAAAGAATTTATATTAAAGAAATTGAACTTACCCGAGCAAATTTCTTTTTTAAAAGACAAAATATAAATTTTATTTCTAATTTATT
>CACMXM010000030.1 GCA_902617645.1 uncultured Pelagibacteraceae bacterium
CTTCTATTAATCTTCTAGAAAGTATAAACAGTATTTTTTGGATAGTGGGTGGCTTACCTAAAAAAGGAGATAAACTAAAACTGAAAAATAAAAAAAATATATTGAAGATTTATATATATGGTCGTCATAGTACTTTTTTTACAAAAAAATTTAAAAATAAATTCAAATATTCAAAATTTAGTAAACTCGATCAAGCGGTCAAGCAATTCTCTTTAGATATTAAAAAACAAAATAAAAATAGAAAAATAAATTTAATATTTAGCCCATGTGCAGCATCATTTGATAATTTTAAAAATTTTGAAGAAAGGGGAAAATATTTCAATATTTTGATGAAACGGTATAAACTTAAAAATGCTAGATAACAAATTTTTAAATAATTTTTATTTTTACTGGTGGAGAAATTTAGATAAACCTATTTTAATAATAATATTGTTACTTTTTACCCTAGGATTATTATTTTCATTATTATCTACTTCGCTTGTAGCCTCAGATAGATTGAATACTAATAATTATTTTTTCTTTCTTAAGCACTGTATATTTATTCTACTTGGAATATCTACAATGTTTTTTTTTTCAATTTTAGAAAAAAATAAATTATTTATATTATCTTATTTATTTTTTTTAATTTTTCTTATTTGTTTAATTTTAGTACCTTTCATAGGAACTGAAGTCAAAGGTTCTAAAAGGTGGCTAGATGTTTTTTTTCTACCAAGATTTCAACCTATTGAAATATTAAAACCTTTTATAATTGTTATAATCGCTACTTCTTTAAGTTTTGAAAATAAAAGTTACCAGTATATTAAATATATTGTAAGTTTTTTATTAATTTTACCAATTATAACTCTACTTGCTGCCCAACCAGATATAGGACAAACAATTTTAATTTTCCTAACTTGGCTTTCATTAATATTTATCTCAGGAATCAATCTTTATTTATTTTTTATATTTTTCAGTTTTATATTTTTTTCTGTAATGTCTTTAGTTATCTTTATTCCTAAATTTGAGTATATTCTAGTAAGAATTTCCTCATTTTTAAATCCTACTTCTGGAAATAATTACCAATCAGAAAAAGCATCAGAAGCAATTATCAGTGGAGGATTTTTTGGAAAAGGTATTGGCGAAGGCGTATTAAAAAATAAAGTTCCAGAAGCTCACACTGATTATATAGTTTCAGTAATTTCTGAAGAATTTGGTGCAGTTATGATATTTTTCATATTACTAATGTTTTTAATTTTTTTATATAAAACTTTTAAAAAAATTTCATATCTTAAAAATGAAAAAATTAAATTTATTTTATTTGGATGTAGTATAATAATTTTTTTCCAATTTTTAGTACATTTGGGAGTGAATATTAGAATATTGCCCACAACAGGAATGACGCTTCCATTTTTAAGTTATGGTGGTTCATCAATTATCGGAAGCTCAATACTTGCAGGAATTATATTAAATTTTACAAAAAAGAATATTTCTTGAAAAAAAAAATCTTAATCACTACAGGAGGTTCAGGAGGTCATGTTGTTCCAGCATTAAATTTTTATAAACATTTAAATCAAAACAACGATGTTTTTTTAATTAGCGATTTAAGGGGGTCAAGATTTATTGACAAAAAAATATATAATTACAAAATTATAGATGTACCAGACATAAAAAAAAATTTACTCAAAATTCCATTAAATTTGTTATTTTTTGTAATATCAATAATTAAATCTTCAATTTATTTGAGAAAAAATAAAATTGACAAAATTATTTCAACAGGAGGTTATATGACATTTCCTATTTGTATAGCATCTTTATTTACAAAATCTGAACTATTTTTGTTTGAACCTAACATGGTATTAGGTAGGTCAAATTTATTTTTCTTAAAAGTGTGTAAAAAAGTTTTTTGTTATTCAAACTCAGTAAGAAAGTTTCCAAAAAAATATTCTAGTAAAATAGAACTTATTTATCCAGTTTTAAACAAAAAAAGTTATCTTTCAAAAAATAATTTAAAAAAAACATCAGATCAGAAAATTTTTCTTGTGATAGGTGGAAGTCAAGGAGCGCAATTTTTTCAAACAGATTTAAAAGACGCTATTAATAAACTATCCAAAAAGTTCAATCTGTCAATATATCATCAGACTAATAAAGAGAATTTCAAAGACCTTGAAATTTTTTATCAAAAAAATAATATTTCATTTAAACTTTTTGATTTTGAACCTAATTTAGAAAAAATTTTTATAAAAACTGATTTTTGTATCACTCGTGCTGGTGCGTCAACCTTGGCAGAATTAGTATTTTTTAAAGTACCTTTTTTAGCTATTCCATTCCCTTACTCAAAAGATGATCATCAATTATTTAATGCAAAGTATTATAAAGATAAAAATTGTTGCTGGTTAATTCAGCAAAATGAGTTAGAAAAAAAGGATCTTTTTGAAATAATCTCAAATATATTAGTTGATAAAAAAAATTTAAACCTTAAAAAAAAAGCTATGTGTGAACTAAGTTCAAAAAATACATGGGAAAATAACAATCAAATAATTACAAAGATATTATATGAAAATTAAATTAGCTAAATCCGAAGTTATACATTTTGTTGGTATTGGGGGAATTGGTATGAGTGGATTAGCTTTAGTGATGAGTAGAATGGGATTTAAGGTTCAAGGAAGCGATATAAATCTAAATAAAAATATAGAAAGACTTAAAAAAAATGGAATTAAAATTTTTATAGGCCATGAAAAAAAAAATATATTAAATTCAACCATAATTGTTATTTCATCGGCGGTTAAAAAAAGTAATATTGAGTATATTTTAGCTAAAAATAAAAACTTACCAATATATAAAAGAGGAGATATGCTCGGCCATATTACCTCACTCACCAAAAATATTGTAGTAGTCGGATCTCATGGAAAAACGACAACAACATCACTTGTTGCAAGTATTTTATCTTGTGCCAATTTAGATCCAACAGTTATAAATGGTGGAGTTTTGAAATCTTTCAATAACTCAGCTAGGCTTGGTAAAAGTAATTGGAGTGTTGTAGAATTAGATGAGTCTGACGGAAGTTTTTTAAAAGTACAACCAACTTACTCAATAATCACAAATATTGATAGAGAACATATGGACTACTACAAATCAATGAAAAAATTATTAAATTTATTCAGAGAATATATCAATAGAGTTCCTTCGTTTGGGAAGTCATTTATTTGTATTGATGATAAAAATAACACTAAATTAATAAAATCTCTTAAAATTAAAAATTATAATACCTATGGAATTCATAAGAAATCAAATTTCAGCATAATAAGACCCTTTCAAACAAAACACTGGTCTAAATTTGATTTAGTTGTCAATTTGCCTGGAAAAAAAACTTTCACAATAAACAATATTAAAATACCCCTTATTGGATTACACAACATAAGAAATACTACTGCATCAATTGCAGTTGCTATTAGTTTGGGAATACCAATTAATAAAATAAAAGATGGATTAAGATCATTTGAAGGTGTTCAAAGACGATTTAATAAGATCTTCGAATATAAAGGGGCAAGTTTTTTCGACGATTATGCTCACCATCCTACTGAAATAAAAGAAGTTTTGAGTGGTGTTAAAACTGCTTATTCCTCTGAAAAAATTGTTTGTATATTCCAACCTCACAGAATTTCAAGGTTAAATGATCTTAAATCAGAATTTGTAAAATGTTTTAAACAAGCAGATGAAGTTATATTATGTCCAGTTTTTACAGCTGGAGAAAATATAAAATTAAAATTTAATTACGAAAATTTTGCAAAAGAAATGTCTCTCAAATCAAATGTACAAATATATTTGGTAAATGATAAAAATAATTTAGCAAAATTTGTAAAACAAAATATATATGGAAGTAAAGTTGTAATAGGAATGGGTGCCGGATCGATATCTAATTGGATAAAAGAACTGCCTCAAATTATTTAATTGGTTGCGGGGGACGGATTTGAACCGCCGACCTTCAGGTTATGAGCCTGACGAGCTACCAGACTGCTCCACCCCGCGATATTAAAATCTGTTTTTGAGTTTATTTAACTTTTTTACTCTTTTAATGTTTTCTTGTAAAATTCTTTTCTTTTTTTCTGAAGGTTTCTCATAAGTATCTTTTAGCTTGATGATCTTAAAGAACCCATCTCTTTGAAGCTTTCTCTTTAAAACTCTTAAAGCTTGTTCAACATTATTATCTTTGACTTCTATTTTAATAACTACCTCCAGAAAGGCGATTTAATAGCACTTTAATTTTTTGTTGTCTACACATTATGATCCCTGTGTTGCTGAGGGTTTTACCTTTTCTTTTTCTTTTTTTTCTCTTTTAATTCTTCTTTCAGCCTTTTCTATAGCTAAAATTAAATCCTTTTGTGTAAATAAATTCATAGCCACAGGATCTTTTGAGTTCAAATTATTATAGTTCCAATAGCTCTTGTTCCTGATTGATGTTACGGAATTTTTTGTTACCCCTACTAATTTTGCAATTTGCGAGTCTTTGAGTTGGGGATGGTGCTTAATTAACCACAAAGCAGAATCAGGTTTATCCTGTCTTTTAGATAATGGAACATATTTTTTTATTTTTTTATCCTCTGACTGAATTTTAATATCTGTTCCTTTTATTTGAAGCGCTCTACTTTCATCTCTCGAGGATAAGTCAATTTCTTCTCTGGTTAATTGACCAGATATTATCGGATTGTATGGTTTAATTCCTTTTGCAACTTCACCATCAGCAATTCCTTGGACCTCAACTTCGTGTAAATTACAAAAATTTGCAATTTGTTTGAAAGTAAGTGTAGTATTTTCCACTAACCAAACAGCAGTTGCTATTGGCATTAAAAGTCCATTTGTCATTATTTTTTATCTGATCTAAAATTTTGAAATTTTTTATTAAATTTACTTACTCTTCCTTTGTCCAACAACTTTTGTTTACCACCAGTCCATGCCGAATGAGATTTTGGATCAATTTCCAGTTTGAGAACTTCACCTTCTTTACCCCAAGTTGATCTTGTTTCAAATTGTGTCCCATCAGTCATTTCAACTTTAATTTTATGGTAGTTTGGATGTATGTCTTTTTTCATAACGAGACTTATAGCAAATGAAAATGATAAAACAATTAAAACTTATTCAGTTTTTCAAGGATTTTTTCACTTATGCTTGAGCTTGCAGCTCTAATATCTAAATTTTCTTTTTTCGATAATTTGATTGAATTTAAGACTCCCCCCGCTTCTTTAACTAGTAATATACCTGCAGCAATATCCCATAAATTTAAATTCTCCTGAAAATATCCATCAAATCTTCCAGCTGCTACATAAGCCATATCTAATGCTGCACACCCTGTTTTTCTAGTTGGAACATCAATGTTTTTATATTTTACTCCATTTGTCGCGAATAAACACGAATTAAGATCTTTTTTTTTTGAAACTCTTATTCTTTTGTTGTTAAGAAAAGAACCGTTATTTTTTTCAGCATAAAACATTTCATTTTTAATTGGGTCAAAAATCAAACCACAAATAATCTCTTCATGAGACTGTAGGGCTATTGAAATAGCAAAATGAGGTATTCCATGTAAAAAATTAGAGGTCCCATCTATAGGATCTATTATCCAAATATTTTTTTCATCTTTGTTTTTAACAAAACCAGTCTCCTCACTTAAAATAGAATAGTTTTTTTTTAGTTTTGACAATTCTTCAATTATAATTCTTTCTGCATTGATATCTGCGTTACTAACAAAATCTGTGGGTCCTTTTACAGAAACTTGTAAATTTTCTACTTCACCAAAGTCTCTAATTAATCTTTTTGAAGCTTTTTCTCCAGCTTTAATCATTAAATTTAAGTTGGATGACAACACATTCATAAAATTATACTTTTTTTACGTATTCAATATTTCTTGTATCAACTATGATTTCATCTCCATTTTCAATAAAAGGAGGTACTTGAATTTTTATTCCATTACTTAATGTTGCAGGTTTATAAGATGATGATACGGTTTGACCTTTTAATGCCACATCAGTTGTTTCAACTTTACATGTTATCTGATTAGGTAATCCTACTGAAATTGGCTTTTCATTATAAATACTTATCATTACTTCTAAATTTTCTGTAAGCATTGAACCTTTTTGTCCAACTAAATCTTTTTCAATTTCAATTTGTTCAAATGTTCTTGGGTCTATAAAATAATATTTGTTTTCATCACTAAATGAATAATTAAATTTTACCTCATCTATAGATGCTTTTTCTAGGTATTCACTGGATCTAAATCTTTCATTTAATTTTGTATTCTTATTCAAACTTTTCATTTCAACTTGCGTAAATGCACCACCTTTCCCAGGTTTTACATGTTGTGTTTTTAGTACTTCCCACAAATCATTTTTATACTCTAGCAACATGCCAACTCTTATTTCATTAGCTGAGATTTTCATTTTAATTTTTCTATTGCTTCTTGTGGTTTATATTTTTTATTATTCCAAATGTAGCCTGAAATAGCTAAAAAGTTTGCATTATTCAATAATAGTTTTCTATAATTTTTATCATTTATTCCACCAATTGTTACAACGGGTATTTTTGTTAGTCTTTTTACGTATTTTAATAGATCTATATCAGCTTTATATTTAACTTTTTTTGTTCTGCTCTTAAAAAATGCGCCAATTGCTATATATGCTGGTCTTAAATTTATTGCTTTTTTAACTAGTTTCCGAGAATTATGACATGTAACTCCAAAAATTTTGTTTTTGGGTATATTTTTAGTTTTATATAATTTCATATCTTTT
>CACMXM010000031.1 GCA_902617645.1 uncultured Pelagibacteraceae bacterium
GATACATTTTCCAACACCTCCGCCCTGACAAAAACCAGCCATAACGCCAACTGCAACCCAATAATTTTTCATACCAGGAACTGGACCAATAAGTGGACTGCCATCAGGACCAAAAGTAAAAGGTCCATTAACAATATTTTTTATTCCAGCTTTTTCTAATGCTGGCATTCTTTCAAATCCTATTGCTAACCTGTCTTGAATGTTATCTAGCTTTGGTTCTAACAATTCATGTCCAAAGTTCATCGGAGTTCCATTTATTTTCCATGGAGTTGACTTAGGTTCATAAGTACCAAGCAACATTCCTTTACCTTCTTGTCTAAAATAAATATTTCCCTCAAAGTCTGTGCCAATTGGTAATCTTTGATCTCCCATCGCTTCAATTTCTGGAATACTTTCAGTTATTAAATAATGATGCTCCATTGGTTGAACTGGAAGATCTACTCCAGAAAGATTTCCTACTTCTCTAGCCCATAGACCACCTGCATTGATAACAATTTCTGCATTAATATTTCCTTTATCAGTAAATACATCCCAAGAACCATCTGGTTTTTGTTTAGTATCTTTTACAACAGTGTGAGTATAATATTTTCCACCGTGAACTTTAGCGGCTTTTGCAAATGCATATGTCACTCCTGAAGGGTCAACTTCACCATCAATAGGATCCCACAAAGCTAACAAATACCTTTTAGGATCAATTAAAGGGTGTTTTTTCTTTACTTCATCAAGAGAAATAAATTCTTGGTCTAGACCCATATATCTTGCTTTTGATCTTTCCCTCTTTAAATATTCAGCCCAAACCTCATTAGATGCTAAATAAAAGCCTCCGCTTGGTTTAAAACCAACAGAATGACCAGACTCTTTTTCTATCTCTTTATAAAGACCAATTGTATAGGCCATCATTCTAGAAATATTTGGATCAGATGAAATTACGTGAACATTGCCAGCAGCATGCCAAGAAGAACCAGAAGTAAGTTCATTTCTCTCAAGTAAAATACAATCTTTTAAACCAAATTTAGATAAATGATAAAGAATTGAACAACCTACTACACCACCACCGATAATGACTACTTTTGCATGATTTTCCATTTTAATATTTTATTTCTTTGTTTACTTTCTTCAATGTCTTGTCTGTCCCATGGTGAAAATGCTTACTCATATCTGGCATATACTTCATAGCAATCGGTTTTTTTCCAACTGCAACTGCCATCTCTCTAACATGATGAGCTTCTGCTCCACAACATATACCAATTAAATTAATTTTTTTCTCAAGACATTCCTTGGCGAATTCTGCCATTTCAAATCTATTACAAAATAAATTATCTAAAGCTACGGGAAACGCATTTCCTCCTGGGATACAATCACATCCGTGATCAGTTTGATTTAAAAATCCAGGCTCTTCCTCCGTTGTTCTATATGGAACAGGCAAACCTGCGACATGGCATGAAACTTTTTTTCTAACTTCTTTTAAAAGTTTCATTGTCATTTTAGGACCTCTATAACAATTTAAACCAACAACATCTGCACCAAGATCTTCTATTATTTTACACGCATCTTCAGCTGTGTAACCGTCTCTTGTTAAATCTCCTCTAGGTATCGCATAATTAGCTACAGCTATTAAACCTTCATCCTTAATTGCTTTTAATGCTATCTTCATTTCATCTACCCAATTGATTGTTTCCGCAACAATGAAATCAACACCCGCCTCTTTTGCCCAAAGCACTTGTTCCTCATACATCTTTTGACATTCTTTAAATGAATTTTTATCCTTTGGATCAAAAATATTTGTATTTGCAACATCTCCACAAACCATCAAATCCAAATCTTTAAATTCATTTGCAGCATCTTTTGCGATTTTAAGTGCATTTTTTTGCATTTGTTCAAGCAGATGTTCTTTTCCAATAATTCTTAATTTTTCTCTATGTCCGTAATAAGTGAAAGCTTGAACGATATCAGAACCAGCTCTTATAAATTCTCTATGCAGCTGAGTTACAACATCAGGATGCTCTAGCACTACCTCAGGTACAAATGGGCCTGCAGATAAATATCCTCTTCTTTCCATTGCAAATAAATACCCTTCTGCAAATATGACAGGACCTTCATCTAATCTTGATAATAAGTTTTTTTTCATTTTCCTCCTTTAAAAGTTAATTTATTTTTTATTTGAGGAAAGTTTTTAATAACTGTCTCTTATAATTGATTGTTGAAAAACAGTTTTGCAATTTAAATTAAATTTAAAACCAAAAATATTTTTGTATGAGACAAATTTCATAATTTTAAAAATATCAAAACACAAAATCTAAGTAAAAGCAATTTTTAATTACAACTCATAGTTGTTACTGGTTTGCTTTTTTTCTTATATATGTTCTAATTACTTTTTAAATTTAAAAAACGGAGATAATAAATGAAAATAAAAAGAATAATTCTTTCTTTACTTGTTGCATTTGGCTTAACTTCTTTTAGTGGAATAGCTAACGCTGCATGTGGAAAGATTTCTATTGCTAATATGAACTGGGCATCAGCTAATTTCATGGCTGAGGTTGATAAGATTATATTAGAAGAGGGTTATGGTTGTAGTGTGGAACTAGTTCCAGGAGCAACTATGCCAACTTTTACATCAATGCAAGAAAAAGGTGAGCCAGATGTTGCGCCAGAGTTTTGGGCTAACGCTGCAATCATCGCTTTGAATAAAGCTGTTGATGAAGGTAAAATGCACTCACTTAACAAAGCGCCAATTACAGGACTTGGTGAAGGTTGGTGGGTATTACCTCACACACTTAAAAAACATCCTGAGTTAACAACTGCTGATGCTATTTTAAAAAGACCAGATCTTTTTCCACACCCAGAAGATCCATCAAAAGGTGGTTTCCATATTTGTCCTCCAGGCTGGAACTGTGAATTAAGTAACAGAAACCATTTTAGAGCTTGGGAAATGGAGAAAAAAGGTTGGAAGATAGTTGAAACTGGTTCAGCTGCAGGATTAGATGGTTCAATTGCTAAAGCTGCAGAAAGAGGAGAAAACTGGTTTGGTTATTATTGGTCACCAACAGCTATTATTGGTAAATATGATATGAGAGCTGTGGATATGGGTGAATGGGGTGGTAAAGACAACTGGGATGGTTGTATTGTTTTACCAGAGCAAGAGTGTGCTAACCCTAAAAAAACTTCATGGACAAAATCTGAAGTTTACACAATCGTAACTGATAATTTCAAAAAAACAGCTGGAAACGCTGGTATGGAATACTTTAAAAAAAGAACGTATCCAGGCCCAGTTATGAACGGTATGTTAGTTTGGATGGGTGAAAACCAAGCAGAAGGTGCTGATGCTGCAATTGAATTCCTCAAAACACAAGAGAGTGTTTGGACCAAGTGGGTTTCAAGCGGTGCTGCGAAAAAAATCAAAAAGGCACTTTAATTAATAGTTAAAATTATCTGAACCCGTTATAATTAACGGGTTCAGAAATAAAAAAATTATGGATTTCTTAAATAAAATTCCTGAAATGGACAGAGATGCTTTAAGAGAGTTAAAGAAGGGAATTGATTTAAGTTTTAAAGAATTTTCAAGAGAGTATGGTGACTCTATAGAGGGTTTTTTTGATCCTCTTTTACATTTTTTAATATGGTTAGAAAAACTATTAGTAAGTAGTCCATGGCCGTTAGTAATTGGTGTTTTTGGATTATTGGCATGGATAGGATCAAGAAGTATCAAATTAGTTATTGGAACAATGATTTGTTTTCTGATCATTGGATACTTTGGAATGTGGAAAAATTGTATGGCTACAGTTGCTATAATTTCTGTTTCAACACTAGTATGTATAGTTGTAGGAATTCCAATAGGTGTTTTGATGTCAAAATCTAACAGGGCTGAAAAAGCAATTTTACCAATTTTAGACATGATGCAAACAATTCCAAGCTTTGTTTATTTAATTCCTATTATAATGTTATTAGGAATTGGAAAAGTTCCTGGATTATTAGCAGTTTGCATATATGCGCTTCCTCCAATAGTAAGACTTACTAATTTGGGAATTCGAGAGGTCGACAAGGAGACTCTGGAGGCCAGTGAGGCTTTTGGCGCTACCCCGTTCCAAAAACTGAAATCAGTACAAATTCCGTTATCACTTCCCACGATATTTGCTGGAATAAATCAAACTATAATGATGGCTTTGGCCATGGTTGTAATAGCTTCGATGATAGGTGTTAAAGGGCTAGGAATTCCAATTCTTCAATCAATTTCTAATCAATATTTAGCCCTTGGAATGATGAATGGACTTGCAATTGTGGCCTTGGCCATAATTTTTGATAGAGTAACTCAACAATACGGGCAGAGAATTCAAAAGCATAGAGGTCAAAAAAAGTAACCTGTTTCAATTTGATCTCAAATTTTTATAGACAGTTTTTTCAAAATAAATAAATATCTTCCAATGAACTTTTCTTTAGAAATTGGACCAAAAACAGACCTTTCCACTCTTCCTACCCTTAAGGATGTTTATATCACAATGCTTCCAGGAGGTGATTATAAAGAGACTGCGGAACAAGCTGTTAAATTAGTTCAAAATGGTTTTAATCCAATTCCACATTTCCCGGCACGATCTATTGAAAGCGAAACACAACTAAAAGATTATATTTCTATATGTAAAGACGGGGGTGTGAAACAAGCTCTTATTATTGGAGGAAGCAGAGAACCTGTTGGTAAATTTGATAGCTCGATACAACTTTTGGAGACAGGTTATTTTGAACAAATGAAGATAGGAATTGCTGGACATCCAGAGGGGAGTCCTGATATATCGGATTCTAAATTGGAAAAAGCAATGGAAGATAAAAAGCCTTACGCTGATTATATAGTCACCCAATGGTTGCTAGATCCTCAGCCTATAATTGACTTTATATCCAAGCAGTCAGTACCAGTTCATGTTGGAATTACTGGACCACTTAAAATCACTAGCCTAATTAAATTTGCTAATATTGTAGGTGCTAAAAATTCCATTAACTTTCTAAAATCTAATTTTAGTAAGGCATTAGATTTGATGAAACCTAAAGACCCTAATGAATTAATTGGGAAATTAAAAATGCATACCGATTTTTTTCACATTTATACATTCGGCGGCTTGAAGGAAACTAACAAGTGGTTGAAGGAGAATGAATATGTCTAAAGAGTTTGATTATTCAAAAATGAAACATGCAACGTCTGTGAACCAAACAGACAGACATGTGCCTTATAATTTAAGGCAAAGTGGACCAACAAAAGTTGAATTGTTAATTTCAACAAGGGTAAGAAAATCACCTTATTGGCATTTATCAATGAGAGCAGGATGCTGGAGAGCAACTGTATACAATCGTATTTACCATCCAAGAGGTTATGTAAAAGGCAAAAATGGTGCGATGGTTGAATATAAATCAATTAAAAATGATGTAACGATGTGGAATGTTGCAGTTGAAAGACAAATTAGAGTTAAAGGCAAAGACGCTGAAAAATTTGTTAATTATGTAATTACTAGAGATGCAACAAAAATATCACCAATGAGAGCAAGATACGTTATTCTTTGTAACTATAAAGGTGGTGTTTTAAATGATCCAATATTATTAAGAGTAGCTAAAGATGAATTTTGGTTTAGTTTATCAGACAGTGATATTGGACTTTACTTGCAAGGGGTAAATGCAAATAAAAAATTTAAATGTGAAATTGATGAAATAGATGCGTGTCCAGTACAAATACAAGGTCCAAAATCTAAAGCATTAATGAAAGATTTAATCGGTAAACAAGTTGATTTAGATAATATGCCGTACTATGGCTTAGCAAAAGCTAAGGTTGGTGGAAGAGATTGTGTTATTTCACAATCTGGTTTTTCAGGTGAGGCTGGATATGAAATTTATTTAAAGAATGCTACAAAATATGCAGATGATATGTGGAATGCAGTTTTGAAAGCAGGAAAAAAACATAAATTAAGAGTTATTGCTCCTGCTCACCACAGAAGAATACAGGCCGGGATTTTATCTTGGGGTCAAGACTTAGATCACGAACACAATCCGTTTCAATGTAATCTTGGTTACCAAGTATCATTATCAGGAAAAGGTGAATGGAAGAAAAAAGCTAATTATGTTGGTAAGGCTGCTTTGGAAAAAATGAAAAAACAATTAAAAGCAGGAAAAAAACCTTACAAACTTCAATTAGTTGGAATGGAAATGGGCGGAAAACCAATAACAGAATATGCTCCAGACTTTTGGTTAATTTCAAAACCAAGTGGCGGTAAACCTGTAGGATTTATTACTTCGCCTTGGTATCATCCGGAAAAGGGAATGAATATAGCAATGGGATATGTCCCATACGATGGTACAAAAAACCCTAATGGTTTTCCAAAAGGTAAAGTTGGAACTAAATATAAGGTTCATTTACCAAGAAAATATTCTACAAAACCTGGTAAACCTGTTGATGCTGTAGTAGTTGATATTCCATTTACTGAGTCATACCACGCAAATACAAGAGAAGTGGTAAAAGGTTAATTCAATATTCGAGGAGCGAAGTAATTCGCTCCTCATTTAAATTATGTTTGCTGTATTTTTAGATATTGTTTTTAAATCACTGAAGTTAGATAGATCTCTTTATTCT
>CACMXM010000032.1 GCA_902617645.1 uncultured Pelagibacteraceae bacterium
AGATGACGAGGAAATAAAATTTTCTTACGATGATGGTTATGAAAAATATTCGCATAAAAAAACCTTTGAAGGTGTTATAAATAATTTAGAAAGAAGATATCTTGAAACCGATAGTGATTGGAAAAGAGAAGAAATAGCTCAATACCAGTCAGATACAAAATGCGATCAATGTAAAGGTCATAGACTAAAAGAAGAAGCGCTATGTGTTAAAATTAATGACCTACATATAAGCGAGATAACAAATAAATCTATAATTGAAGCCCAAAAATGGTTTAAAGAACTGGAAATTTATTTTAGCCAAAAAGAGCTTAAAATAGCAGAACATATCTTGAAAGAAATAAATGAGAGATTAAGTTTTTTAATGAATGTTGGTCTAGATTATTTAACATTATCTCGAGAGTCTGGTACTTTATCAGGAGGAGAGTCGCAAAGAATAAGGTTAGCATCCCAAATAGGATCTGGACTTACGGGTGTACTTTATGTTCTCGATGAACCTTCAATTGGTCTACATCAAAAAGATAATGTTAAATTAATAAATGCTCTTAAAAGACTTAGAGATTTAGGAAACACAGTTATAGTTGTTGAGCACGATACGGAGACAATGGAAAATGCTGATCATATAATTGACTTGGGACCTGAAGCTGGAAGTAAGGGTGGTGAAATAGTCGCTGAAGGTCAATACAATGAAATAATTAAAAACGAAAATAGTATTACTGGAAAATATCTTTCAAATAAACGCTTTATACCAATTCCAAAAAATAGAAAATTAGCAAAGAATGGTAGATTTTTAGAAATTGGAGGAGCTACTGGAAACAATTTAAAGAATGTAAATTTAAAAATACCTTTTGGTTGTTTCACATGTGTAACAGGAGTATCTGGAAGTGGAAAATCAACTTTGATACTTCAAACTTTATATAATGCTCTAAACTTAAGTTTAAACAATAACAAAAGCAGAAAAATACCTATGGCATTTAAAAGTTTTAAAGGTATTGAGCTAGTTGATAAAATTATAAATATAGATCAATCACCAATTGGGAGAACACCTAGGTCCAATCCTGCTACATATACAGGTGCATTTGGTCCGATAAGAGATTGGTTTACTGCATTACCAGAGTCTAAAAGTAGAGGTTATAAACCAGGGAGATTTTCTTTTAATGTTAAAGGAGGTAGGTGTGAAGCTTGTGAAGGTGACGGAGTAATTACATACGAAATGCATTTTCTTCCTGATGTATATATAACTTGCGATGAATGCAAAGGTAGCAGATATAATAGAGAAACTCTTGAAATAAAATTTAAAGATAAAAGTATAGCAGATGTCTTGAATATGACAGTAGATGAGGGCTGTGAATATTTTGAAAATATTCCTTCTATTAAAACTAAATTATTAACCTTAAAAAAAGTTGGTTTAGGTTATATAAAAATTGGTCAGCAGGCTACAACATTATCAGGTGGCGAAGCTCAAAGAATAAAGTTAGCTAAAGAGCTATCAAGGCGATCTACTGGTAGAACTATATATATTTTAGACGAACCAACTACTGGTTTACACCAACATGATATTAAAAAACTTTTAGAAATTCTTCATACTTTTGTTGCAACAGGGAATACTGTTGTGGTGATTGAGCATAATTTAGACGTTATTAAAACTGCAGATCATATTATTGATATGGGCCCAGATGGTGGTGTTAAAGGTGGTAATATTATCGCAGAGGGAAAACCAGAAGATATTGTTAAAGTAAAAGATAGTTATACCGGCCAATTTTTGAAAGATCTTCTAATTACAAAATCAAAAAAAATCGCTTAATATATATAGTTTGATATGCTATATTGATTTATGGGAAAAATCTTATCATCTTTACCAAAAACAATTCATACATCTCTAGCCATTAGTATTCTCCTATTTTTAGGTCTTTTTTTTAATAACGAGGGTTTTGATATTGATAGGATTTTTTGGAGCTGGTTATTCAGATACATCCATGTTGTAGTTGGAATAATGTGGATAGGCTTGCTATGGTATTTTAATTTCGTTCAAATACCAAATATGCCAAAAATACCAGACGAACATAAACCAGCTATTGGTAAAGTAATAGCCCCTGCCGCGTTATTCTATTTTAGATGGGCTGCACTAGCCACAATTCTTTCCGGTTTAATTTTAGGTTGGCTGAATGGATATTTGCATGAATCTATGACTTTAGGCATAGGATCTGGAGGTGGAAGAAACACTGCAATAGGTATTGGAATGTGGTTAGGTCTCGTGATGGCGTTTAATGTTTGGTTTGTCATATGGCCAAACCAAAAAAGAGCTTTAGGAATTGTTGAGTGTGATCCTGAATTAAAAGCTAAATCTGCGAGAACAGCAATGCTCTTTTCTAGAACGAATACATTACTATCATTACCAATGCTATTATCGATGGTAGCAGCGCAAAACCTTTACTAATTATTTATCTTCTTTAACAACGGTTTTATAAGATACTTTTAAATAAACTAATGTTGGATTTGCAATATATATTGATGAATAGGTTCCAAAAATAACACCAAGAATCATTGCTAAAGAAAATCCTTTTAAAATTTCACCACCAAAGATAAATATTGAAAGCAATGCTAACAGTGTAGTGACTGAAGTAATTATAGTTCTAGACAGTGTCTCGTTAATTGAAATATTTGTAAGTTCAAATATTTTTATACTTATATGTTTTTTTAAATTTTCCCTCACTCGATCAAAAATTACTACAGTATCGTTCATTGAGTATCCAACAATTGTTAATAGAGCTGCCACAATTGATAAATTTATTTCAATATTAAACAATGAAAAAATTCCTATTGTTAATATAACATCATGAAATAATGCAATTATAGCTCCAAGACTAAATTGCCATTCAAACCTTATCCATATATAAAAAAGCATAGCTCCTAAAGATGCGGCTATAGCTATTAATCCTTTATTAAGCAATTCAGCACTAACTTTTGGACCGACGCTCTCGACCCTTCTAAACTCGAAAACCGGTCCGATACTTGATTGAAGATCTTTTTTTATATTTTGAATTAAATTTTTATCTCTGTCCTTTTTTACAAATTTAATTAAATAGTCATTATCATTACCGAAATTTTTAATTGCAACATCACCTAGATTCATGTTGTTAAAAGCACTACGCAAATTAGAAATGGTTGTTTGGTTATCATTTATTCTGAGTTCAATTAAAGTTCCACCTTTAAAATCTACTCCGTAATTCAAACCTTTAAATAATATAGATATTATAGATAGTATAACTAATACTACAGAAATTATATTAAACAATTTATAGTACTTATTAAAATTTAAATTTTGTATCATTAAATTAATTGCTCTTTGTTTTTATTTCGAATTACGTAAATTGAAGTAAACAATCTTGCTATAAAATAAACCGAGAATAATGTTGTGAATATACCTATACCCAATGTTACAGCAAAACCTTTAATAGGCCCAGATCCAAGAAAAAATAAAATTATTGCAGCTATTAAGGTTGTAATATTGGCATCTAGTACAGCATTTCTAGATTTATTATAACCAGCATCAAAAGCTATAATTTGATTTTTTTCATTTTTAATCTCTTCCTTAATTCTTTCAAAAATTAATACATTTGCATCTACTGCCATTCCAACAGTTAAGATAATTCCTGCTATTCCAGGAAGTGTTAATGTTGCTTCAAAAAGTGTTAAAATTCCTACTAAAAAAAATAAATTTAAAATTAAGGTGGCATTCGCAATTATTCCAAAAACTCTATATTTTATTAACATAAACGCGATTACTAAAATAAAACCAATCAGTAGTGCAGATAAACCTGATTTAATTGAATCCTGACCCAATCCTGGACCTACTGTTCTCTCTTCTATTATTTCTAATGGTGCTGGTAGTGCTCCTGATCTTAATAATAAAGCAAGATCAGTTGCTGATTGAAAAGTAAAATCACCAGAAATTTGTCCTGAACCAGCAACAATAGCTTCCTGAATAACAGGCGCACTAATAACTTTACCATCTAAAACTATTGCTAATCTTTTACCGATACCTTTTGTAGTTGCCCTACCAAATCTCTTGGCCCCAACTCTATCAAAATCAAATGTAACAACTGTTTCATTTGTTTGATTATCCATACGTGGTTGTGCATCAATAAGATTTTCACCACTTACAATTATACGCTTACTAACATTGGCTACTTCTGAACCATCCTCAAACTCAAGTTCTTCCGATCCGAAGGTTTCCTCATTGGTTTGAGTTACAAATCTAAAAGATAAGTTTGCAGTTTTACCTAATAGATTTTTAATTCGCATAGGATCATCTAAACCAGGTAATTCGACTAATATCCTATCATTACCCCTCTTTAAAATATTTGGTTCGTTTGTTCCAACTTCATCAACTCTTCTTCTTACAATTTCAATAGCCTGATCAAGTGATGATGTTTTTAATTGTATTAGTCCGTATTTTGAAAAAAAAATTTCAAAGTTCCCTTCTTGATTTGCAATTTCAAATTGAAAGGATTTAAATTGATCAAAATATGGATTAACTATACTATTTTTATCATTAAATAGTTGATTAAGCTTATCTGCATCTTTTTTATTTATCGATAATAAAATCTTTTTATCATCTGTCACTCTAATATTAAGAACGCTTATATTATTTTCTTTTAGAACATTTTTTAGGGAAATGGCTTTGTTTTGAAGTTCTTTAATGATTACTGGATCGTTATCAATTTTGAGCAAAAGATATGAACCACCTTGCAAGTCTAAACCAAGGTTAATTTTTTTATTTACAAACTCATCTTCAAATTCAGTGAAATTTGAAATAGTAAAAAAAATTACAATTATTGACAATAAGGTAGTAATTAAAATATTAATTTTAGAAAATTTGAGCACTTTGTTTAGTAAATTATTTTTTTACTTCTTGAGTAGTAAGTAGTGCTTGTATACCTGTTGCTCTTACTACCTCAACTTTAACATTATCAGCAATTTCAACTTCAACTTTTTCATTATCTATAATTCGATCAACTTTTCCAACTATTCCACCTGAAGTTATAACTTTGTCCCCTCGCTTAAGATTTTCGACCATTGTTTTGTGTTCTTTAGCTTTTTTTTGTTGGGGTCTAATTAAGAAAAAATAGAATATTACAAATATAAGTATTAGGGGTATAAACTGACCAATTCCAGAGTTAGACATAATTTTATATGTGTTTTTTATACTAATTGATATTTGAAAACAACTTCTATTTGATTGAAATTATATCTAAATTTTTCATGTACGGTCTAAGAACTTCGGGAATTTTTATTGACCCGTCCTCAAGTTGATAGTTTTCCAATATTGCGATTAATGTCCTGCCTACTGCAAGACCACTGCCATTAAGTGTCCCTAAAAATACTGTTTCCTTTTTATCATTTTTGTATCTAGCTTTCATTCTTCTTGCTTGAAAAGACCCACAAGATGAACAGCTTGAAATTTCTCTATATTTATTTTCTGAGGGTATCCATACTTCAATATCATATGTTTTTTCAGCACTAAAACCCATATCTCCAGTACATAAAACAACTTTTCTATAAGGCAATTTTAAAGAGTCTAAAATTCCAGTTGCGCAATTTGTCATTCTTTCTAACTCACTTTTACAATTTTCTGGTTCAACAACACTTACTAATTCAACTTTATAAAATTGATGCTGTCTTATCATACCTTTTGTATCTTTGCCGTAACTACCAGCTTCTTTTCTAAAACAAGGGGTAGATGCAACTACCCTTAATGGTAAATCATTTTTATTTAATATTTTGCCTTTAACCATATTTGTTAAAATAACTTCAGCAGTTGGTATTAAAAACTTTCTCTCAGATTTATCATCAAGCTTAATTTCAAACTGATCATCGATAAATTTTGGTATTTGACCTGTACCATACATTGTGCTCTCGGAAGCAATAAGAGGTGGTGAAATTTCTGTGTATCCATTATCGCTAGTATGTTTATCAATCATGAAATTCGATAAAGCTCTCTCCAATAGAGCTATTTTTTCCTTTAAAAATACAAACCTTGATCCTGTAGTTTTTGTAGCCAAGTCAAAATCAATCATTGATAAATCAACACCTAGTTCACTATGAGACTTTGGTTTAAATTTAAATTCAGGTATTTTTCCTTTCTTTTCAACTTCTGTATTATGACTTTCATCTGAGCCCTCTGGTACATCAGCTAAAGGTAAATTAGGTATATTGGATAATAAATTATCTAGATCGTTTTTTATTTTTAATTGTTCAGAAGTTATTTGATCTATCTCATTTGATA
>CACMXM010000033.1 GCA_902617645.1 uncultured Pelagibacteraceae bacterium
AAAGGAGCTAATGCTTTTGTATCCTCAATAAAATCTCCCAAGCTACTATCCTCTTCATCACCAACAGGTTTTTCTAATGAAACTGGTTCTTTTGAAATTTTTAAAACCTTTCTTACTTTCTCAAGAGGCATTCTAAGTTTCTTTGCAAGTTCCTCTGGCGTAGCTTCTCTGCCAAATTCACTAAGTATTAACCTCTGAGTTCTAACTATTTTATTTATAGTTTCAATCATGTGCACTGGAATTCTAATGGTTCTAGCTTGGTCTGCAATTGATCGGGTAATTGCTTGTCTTATCCACCATGTAGCATATGTTGAAAACTTATATCCTCTTCTATATTCAAATTTATCCACTGCTTTCATTAATCCTATATTTCCCTCTTGAATTAAGTCTAGAAACTGCAATCCTCTATTTGTATATTTTTTCGCAATGGAAATTACTAATCTCAAGTTGGCTTCAACCATCTCTTTTTTTGCAATTCTAGATTCTTTCTCGCCTTTTTGTATTCGGCTTAACAACTTTTTAAACTCAGTAACTGATATGCCGAGTCTATTACTTGTTTCAACCAATCGATCTCTTATATTTTTGAATTCATCCTTATTTTTCTGAAAAAACTGTTTCCATGAGGAATTAGTGTCGAGGAATGCTTTCAAATTTGGATTAATTTCATTTCCTACATAAAATTTTAGAAATTCATTTCTAGAAATTTTATGATCAACAGCAAGTCTCAAAAGATTCCCCTCCAAGGAAATAATTTTTTTATTTTCATTATGGTGTTTTTGTACAAGTTCCTCTAAAACAGATGGAGAAAGTTGTAATGATTTTATATCAATTAGAATTTTTTCAACAATTTTTTTATAATTTTTTTCTTTTGAACTACTGAAAGTGTTTGACTGTAGAACACTATCTAATCTTTCTTTCTGATATTTAATCAGCTTATTATACTCCTTGGTAAGATCTTGGACAGTTTTTAATACTTTTGGCTTAATTTCAGTTTCCATTGCTGCAAGAGTTGGGTTAAATTCATCCTCTTCTTCATTAACAGTATCATTTTTATCTTCTGATTCTTTTTTTTCGTTATTATTGTCTTTTTTACTTGAGTTTGAGGAATTTTCCTCTTCCATATAATTGGTATCTATGTCGATAATCTCTCTTACTAAAATTTCGTTATTTTGAAGTTTTTCGTTCCACTCAAAAAATTGTTGGGCTGTAATTGGACTTTGGGATAGAGCATTCAACATAACATCTTTTCCTGCTTCAATTCTTTTTGCTATTGCAATCTCGCCTTCTCTAGAAAGAAGCTCAACACCACCCATTTCTCTGAGATACATTCTAATAGGGTCGTCACTTTTTTCAATTGATTTACCCTCTTCTTTATTTTGTCCATCTCTCTTTTTTAGAACTTTAAAATCTGACTTTTTTTCTACCAGTGAAATTTTTTCATCTAAAATATGCAAAAAAGCTTGAGCCAAGTTTTCCTTTGAAAGGTTTCTTTTGCCTAAAGATTTGTTAAGCTCTTCATGAGTTATAAAGCCTCTGTGGATGCCTCGACCCATTAATCTTGCAAATGATTTTGTAATAATTCGTTCCACTGTATTTTAATTTAGAAAGATTTATATAAAGACTATTTTAAAAAAATCCATTCAAAAATCTCTATATTTAGTTGTTATTTTGTAATTTTTTTAACTCTATTATCTGATTTAGAGTAGATTGATCCATATTCTTAGAAAACTTCGATTCTAACTCAAGTATCTGTCTTTCTAAAAGTAAATTTTTTAAGTCATTTTTCATTTCAGAAAAAATTTCCTTAATTTTGCCTTCATCTCTTTGAATGTTTACTGAAATATGTTTTACTGATGCAAACTTATTGATTTTAATCAACATATCATTATCGAGTGGTAACATATTCAAATTTATTTCATCATTTGAATAAATTAATTCTTTTAGCTTTGACAACATATTAGAGCCATCAGTAGTTATGAGGTCGATATCGTTCAATAGGTCATAATTTTTTTTGAAAAAATTAAAATTATTGATTATTAAATATAAAATAGAAAATTCTTGAAGTTGTTCTTTTGAAATAGAAATTGACTCATTGTAAATTTTTTTTGTTGAACTTAATGAAGCAACATGCTTTATTGCAAATTGTTTACTTTTAGTTAAATTTGGAGTGAGTTGAGAAATTTTTCCTAAAAAAAAATCTAAGATATATTTCTTTATATATTGGTCTTTTATTGAATTGCTAATATATCTTAACTTCTTTTCTAAAATTGCAAGTGATGTAGGGGAATTATTCGACTGTTTTTTTAAATTTTCAAATAAAAATTGGTGTATTAGTATTTTATTCGATTGGTAATATTTTAAAAAATTTTGTTTTCCGTTTTTAGAAATAAATGTATCAGGATCTTCGTTCTCAGGTAAAAACAAGAAAGAAATTTGCTTTTCAGGTTTCAATTCTTTAACTGAATTTTCAGCAGCACGCACGGCAGCTTTATATCCGCTCTCATCACTGTCAAAACAAATGACAATTTCATTAAAAAATTGATTCAAAATTGTTATTTGTTTATCAGTTAATGCTGTTCCTAGATTTGCGACACAATTTTCAATTCCATAATTATTTAGACTAATAACATCCATATAACCCTCAACTAAAAAAATCTGATCTGATGTATTGGATAATCGTCTTGCTCTATCAATATTGTAAAGATTATTTCCCTTTTTAAAAAATTGCGTTTCAGGTGAGTTTATATATTTTGCAAAAAAAGAATTCTTTTGCATTATTCTTCCTCCAATTGCAATTGGTAAACCAGATATTGAGTTTATTGGAAAAATAATCCGATCTCTAAATCTATCTACATAATTATTTTTTTTTTCGTCAAAATAAAAAATACCACATTCCTTAACTGATTTTTTCCCAAATTTTTTTTCTAAATCATAAAATATGTTTAAATCTTTTTTTACATAACCTAATTTAAAACTTTTGATCGTTTCTAAACTTAATTTTCTATTTTTAAGATAATCTAAACTATTTTTACAATCAGAATTGTTTATTAATTCTTTATGAAAGAAGTTTACATATTCACTGTATATACCTGTATATTCTTTCCATGCTTTTTCTCTTGCCTCATCTGCTTTTGAAAAAGTATAAGGTCTCATTCCTGCTTGTAAGGCTAAAGTTTTTACAGCCTCCCCAAATTTGAGATTTTGTGTTTTCATCAAAAAGTCAAATATATTTCCATGTTCGGATGTGCTAAAACAATGAAAAAATCCTTTATCATCATTTACAGTGAATGATGGTGTTTTTTCATTTTTGAAAGGCGATAATCCGACAAATTCTTTTCCTCTTTTTTTTAACTGGACATATTTAGAGACAACATTTGATACTTTTAATCTTGTTTTTATTTCGTCTAAATATTCCTTTGGATATTTCATCATTTATTAAGCATTTCTTTTAAAATTGCACCTGCTTTTGAGAAATCTAAATTATCAGAATAATTTTTCTTCAGTATCCCCATAACTTTTCCCATATCTTTAATGCTTTGCGCGTTGGTCTCATTAATCATTTTTCTACATACATCTTTTGTTTCATCATCGCTTAATTGTTTAGGGAGATAAGAAGATAAAATGTTTACCTCTTTCTCTTCTACAGCTAGTAAATCTGCTCTGTTATTTTTTTTATAAATATCGATTGATTCGTTTCTTTGTTTAATCATTTTTTTAATTAGTTGTTTTACATCATTATCGTCAGTTTCCTTTTTTTTTGGACCAGATCTATTGGAAATTTCTAAATCCTTAATACCAGATAATATTAACCTATAAGTTGATATTTCAATTTTATCTTTTGATTTTAAGGAATTTTTGTAATCATTTTCTATTTTAGATTTTAGTGACATAACAATATCTTATACAAAATTTTTTAAAGAAAAAATTGTATTTTGAAAGAAAAATTATATTACATCTGTTGCGGAAAAATAGGTTTTATTGTATTAACCTTTAACTCATGAGTTGTAATTGAAAAAAAAACAGAAAACTAATTCCAACAAAAAATCAAAATTATCATCTGGTATTTTAGTTCTTGAAAACGGGCAAGTATTTAGGGGTATAGGCCTTGGTCATGAGGGAGAAGCTACAGGTGAAGTCTGTTTCAATACTTCAATAACCGGATACCAAGAAATAATTTCTGATCCCTCTTATTCAGGACAAATAATTAATTTTACATTTCCTCACATTGGAAACGTAGGGACTAATCAAGAGGATCATGAATCGGATAAAATATGGACAAAAGGGGTAATATTTAATGCTGAAATAACAAGCCCTTCAAATTACAGATCCTTAAAAAATCTAGATGTATGGCTAAAAAAAAATCGGATTGTTGGTTTGACTGGTATTGACACCAGAAGTTTAACAAATTTTATCAGAGACAAAGGTGCACCAAAAGGAACTATTAAAAAAAGTAAAAATGGAAAGTTCAATATAAAAAAACTTTTAAATCAATCTATAAAATGGCATGGTTTAAATGGTTTAGATTTAGCCAAAAATGTATCAACTAGATCAAAATATAACTGGAACAATTTTAAAACTTGGAAAAAAGACATTGGATTTGAGAAAAATAAAAAAAATATTTTTAAAATTGTTGCGATAGATTACGGAATAAAAAAAAATATTTTAAGGTATTTTTCAAATCATAATTGCAAGATCACAGTAGTTCCATGTGATACAAGTGTCGATAAAATAACTAAATTAAATCCGGATGGGGTTTTTTTGTCTAATGGCCCAGGTGATCCTGCGGCAACAGGAAAGTATGCAGTAAACGTTATCAAAAAACTAATAATTTTAAACATACCTATATTTGGCATTTGTTTGGGTCATCAACTTTTAGCTTTGGCTCTTAATGCTAAGACGAAAAAAATGAAACTTGGACATAGAGGAGCAAATCATCCTGTCAAAAATATTTTAACTGACAAAGTTGAAATCACAAGTCAAAACCACGGTTTCGAGGTTGTAAAATCAAGTTTGCCTAAAAACGTAATTATAACTCACAAATCATTATTTGATAATTCTATTGAAGGAATTAAATTAAAAAATAAACCAGTATTTTCAGTGCAATATCATCCAGAGGCGAACCCAGGACCTCAGGATAGTCAATATTTATTTGACCAATTTATTAATGAAATAAAACAAAATGCCAAAAAGAAAAGATATTAAAAAAATACTTGTAGTTGGTGCTGGTCCAATAATAATTGGCCAAGCTTGTGAATTTGACTATTCTGGGACACAGGCATGTAAAGCTCTTAAAGACGAAGGATATGAAGTTATACTTTTAAATTCAAACCCTGCAACAATAATGACTGATCCTGATGTTGCGGATAAAACATACATAGAACCAATTTCTTTAGAAATATTAGAAAAAATAATTATTAAAGAAAAGCCGAATGCAATTTTGCCAACTATGGGTGGCCAAACAGCATTAAATTTAGCTATGGAGGCAAAAAATAAAGGTCTACTTAAAAAATATAATATTAATCTAATAGGTGCAAATTCAAGTGCAATATCAAATGCAGAGGACAGAAAAAAGTTTCGAAAAAATATGTCAGAGATAGGACTTGATTTGCCAAAATC
>CACMXM010000034.1 GCA_902617645.1 uncultured Pelagibacteraceae bacterium
GGCTGTTCTAAGCTGGGATGTGATAAGAAGATCAGTTGCTGATTGTTTAAAATTAAACTCTTCTTTAATAATCAGGTTATTTCTTACTGACCTTACTCCTTTTGTTTCCCAAGCCATTTTAGTAATTTTCAATTTTTCTTCTGGATCTTCAACTTTTCCTGTTAAAAATATTCTGCCATCCAAAACTTTTGTATTTATAGATAAAAGATATTTTTTATCATTTAATAATAATCTTGCAGTTAAGTTCTTTTGCATCAAATTATCGTCAATTTGAGTGCCAAGAGACCTTGGGTCAATAGCAACACTTACACCTGTACCGAATAAACCTTGTGAGGATGTTCCTACACAACCACTTGGTATCATTAAAATTAACAAAAATAATAAGTACTTATTTTTCATTTTTGAGTTTAAGACAATAGTTATAAATTTCTTTCTTAGCTATATCTTTATTTTTTTTTATTTCTGTTACAATGTCTTTAATACTCAATTTTTTCATAAGTTTTTTAATTTTTTTTTTATCCTGTTCATTTAATTTATTTTCTGATTCGTTTTTAAATTTTTGAGAAATTACTAAAGTGATTTCCCCACGCAATTCTGTATTAAATTCACTAATTTTTGAAATATTTAGTCTAAAGTGTTGTTCATACATCTTTGTTAACTCTTTACAAATTAGTATTTTTCTATCTAAAAAATATTTTTCTAAATATATTGAACTTCTTTTAAATTTTTTTGCTGAAATAAAAAAAACAATTGTTAAGTTTAATTTTGAAAGAATTTCTAAATCTTTTTTGATATCTTTAGCTTTCTCTGGAAAAAAACCATAAAAGATAAATTTATCTGAGAATCCACTTATGGAGACTGCAGAAACCACAGATGATGGGCCAGGTATTGAATAAATACTAATATCTCTATCAACACATTCATTTATTAAAATATTACCTGGATCTGATATACAGGGTGTTCCTGCATCAGAAATGATTGATACTTTTTTTTTATTTTCTAGTAACTGAATAATCTTACCTAAACTTTTTTTTTCACTAAATTTATGATAAGCGAGTAAGCTTTTATTGTTAATATTATGTCTTTCTAACACTTTTTTAGATATTCTTGTGTCTTCACACAAAATAAGGTCAGAGTTTTTAAGGATTTCAATCGCATTCAAAGTAATATCCATTAAGTTTCCTATTGGTGTAGAGACCACATATAAACCACTTTTAAAGTTTAATTTGTTTTGATCTAATGGAATCATTAATGAATATAATTATAATAAAGATTTATAAATGAAAGCAGATATTAGATATTATTTGATAGCTATTCTTTTGGTAGCTTTTCCAAAAATAGCATATGGGGATAATCAAACTAAAATTGGATTATTGGCACCATTTACTGGTGAATTTCAAAATATAGGAAAATCAGTATTAAGTTCCGCGAGAATTGCTCTTAATAAAATAAATAATGATAATATTAGCATTCTGCCTAGAGATACAAATGGGAAAAACAATGAAACACTAAGACAGGTTGAAGAACTTTACGCTCAAGGTGTAAAAATTTTTATAGGACCAGTATTTAACAAGAATTTAGATGGATTGGATAAATATAAAGATGCTTATTTTTTGTCTTTAACAAATAAAATTTTAAACAATCCTAATAATGTTATAAGTGCAGGTATAAATGCAAGGTCTCAATTCAATGCAATCAAGAAATACCAAAAATTAAATAAACTAGAAAAAACATTAATCCTAATACCTAAAAAGGATTATAAGGAAGAAATTGAATTAGCAATTAAAGAAACAAAATTTAAGGCAAAAAAAGTTTTTTATTACGATATTGAACCTACTAAGCTGACAAAACAAATAGAGGAAATAACAAAATATCAAATAAGAAAACAAAATTTAGAGGATGAAATTAAACGAATTGAAAATTCAGATGATGAAAATAAAGAAAAAAAGTTAGAAATTTTGAATAAAAGGGATACTCTTGGAAAGATAGGTTACGACTCTGTTGTTATAGCAGACTTTGATGAAAGTCTTAAAAGTGTTACAACCTCATTGTTATATACTGATGTTTCCCCAAAAAAAATTAAATTTATATCTCTTAATCAATGGTTTGATGAAACTCTTTTTAAAGAAACTGCTTCTCAGCCGATCAGCTTTCCATCAATTGATAAAGAGAATTTCGATCAATTTAAAAAAGAATATAAAAAATTTTATAAAAATGATCCAAATCAACTTTCTTTAATAACATATGATTTAGTTGGTTTAGTTTATTATCTTCTTGTTCAAAATAACTTTGAAGTAAATGAGAATATTTTTAAAGAAGAAAATAAAATAAAAGGAATATCTGGAATTTTTGAAATTAAGAATAAAAAGATTAATCACGAATTAAATTTTTATAGCGTAGAGTCTGATGCTTTTATAAAAATTTTCTAATTTTTCTAAACGCTTTTGCCCTATGATCAATTTTAAATTTATTTTTAAATTTCATCTGTCCAAAAGTAACTTTTTTTCCTTTCGGGATAAATATGGGATCATATCCAAAACCATTATTTCCAATTTTTTTATTTGATATTCTACCTTCTACTATACCTATAGAATAAACTCTTTTTAAATTAGGTCCGAAAATAGTAAGAGCGCAAACAAATCTTGCCTTAATTTTTTTTTTTCTCCAGTTTTTATCAACTTTATCTAATTCCTTAAAAACTTTTTTTATAGCTAAATTAAAATTATTTTTTCTTCCGCCCCATCTTGCTGAAAAGATTCCTGGTTTCTTGTTTAAAACATCGATCTCTAATCCAGAGTCGTCAGCTAAACAAATTTTACCTGTTTTTTTTGAAAAATATTTTGATTTTATATAAGAATTTTGCAAGAAAGTTTTGCCATTCTCTTTTGGACTTTTTATTTTATAATCAACTGTTGAGTGCACACTAATATATTTTGGTAATAACTGCTTGATTTCTCTCACTTTTCCATGGTTATTTGAGCCTATAAATAAATCCTTAATTTTTTTAATTTTCATCTGGAAATTATTAAATTTCTTACCATATAGCATTGTATGGATAAAAAAAATATTAATAAAAATAATGATGACAAAACGTTAAATCCTAAAGAAAATAATCTTAATGAAAATGTTGAAAAAGAGGATGAAAAAAAATTAGTTGCACCGGAAGAAAAAATTAAGGAATTAGAGGAAAAATTAACAAGGGCTTATGCTGAAATGGAAAATCAGAGACGAAGGTATGAAAGAGAAAAAGATGATGCTTTCGAGTACGGTGGCTTCACTTTTGCTAGAGAAACACTTAACTTGCTGGATAATCTCGATAGATCTAAAATTTCTCTTGAGAATGATGAGAAATTAAAAAATTCTGATTCATTAAAAAAAATTTTTGAGCACTTAGATATTATTAAAAAAGATATGGTCTCAATTTTCAAAAAAAATAATATTGAACAAATTGAAACAATAAATAAAAAATTAGATCCTAATTTTCATCAAGCTATGATGGAGGTTGAAGATGCCTTAAAAGATCCTGGAACCATTGTTCAAGAAATTCAGACAGGATTTATGATGAAAGATAGGCTTTTAAGACCTGCCTTAGTTGCAGTATCCAAAAAACCAAGTAATTCAGAAAAAAAAGATGAAATTGATAAAAATGAAGCGAAAAAAGATAAAAATTAAGGAAAAACAAGCTTGTAGACAAGAAAATCGCACTTATATGAGACTTTATTAATATGAGCAAAGTAATAGGAATAGATTTAGGAACAACCAATTCTTGTGTAGCTATTATGGATGGTACGCAAGCAAAAGTATTAGAAAATGCAGAAGGTGCAAGAACAACTCCTTCAGTAGTAGCTTTTACTGATAATGATGAGAAACTAATTGGTCAACCTGCAAAAAGACAAGCTGTAACTAATCCCGAAAATACTATCTTTGCAGTGAAAAGATTGATTGGTAGAAATTTTAATGATGCTACAGTTAAGAAAGATATTGAAACTGCACCTTTTAAAATAATCAATTCAGATAAAGGCGATGCTTGGATAGAGGCTAAAGGTCAAAAGTATTCTCCCTCTCAAATTTCAGCTTTTGTACTCCAGAAAATGAAGGAAACAGCTGAAAAATATTTAGGACAAGAGGTATCAAAAGCAGTGATTACGGTCCCAGCGTATTTTAATGATGCACAGAGACAGGCAACAAAAGATGCTGGTAAAATTGCTGGCCTAGAAGTTTTAAGAATTATAAATGAGCCAACTGCAGCTTCTTTAGCCTACGGATTAGATAAAAAAGCAAATAAAAAGATTGCAGTATACGATCTAGGTGGTGGAACTTTTGATGTATCAATTTTAGAACTAGGTGATGGTGTATTTGAAGTTAAATCTACAAATGGTGATACTTTTTTAGGTGGAGAAGATTTTGATAATACAATTGTAGATTATCTTTTAAGTGAATTTAAAAAAGAAAATGGAATTGATTTAAAATCAGATAAATTAGCTTTACAAAGATTAAAAGAGGCAGCTGAGAAAGCTAAAATAGAACTCTCTTCAGCTACTCAAACAGAGATAAATCTCCCATTTATTACTGCAGATAAAACTGGTCCGAAACATATTAATTTAAAAATGACAAGAGCAAAACTAGAGGCGTTGGTTGAAGACTTAATTTCTAGAACAATACCACCATGTCAAACAGCTCTAAAGGATGCAGGATTATCAGCGGGAGAAGTTGATGAAATTGTTTTAGTAGGTGGAATGACTAGAATGCCAAAAGTAATACAAGAAGTAAAAAACTTTTTTGGTAAGGATCCAAATAAATCAGTTAATCCAGATGAAGTTGTTGCTATGGGCGCAGCAATTCAAGCTGGTGTTTTACAGGGTGATGTTAAAGATGTTTTATTACTTGATGTAACCCCACTTTCACTTGGAATTGAAACACTGGGTGGAGTTTCAACAAAATTAATTGATAAAAATACAACGATACCTACAAAAAAAAGTCAGGTCTTTTCTACAGCAGAGGATAACCAACCTGCTGTATCTATCAGGGTTCTTCAAGGAGAAAGAGAAATGGCGGCTGATAACAAAGTTTTAGGAAACTTTGAATTAGTCGGTATTGCTCCAGCTCCAAGAGGTGTACCACAAATAGAAGTTACATTTGATATAGATGCCAATGGAATTGTTAATGTTTCTGCTAAAGATAAGGGAACCGGTAAAGAGCAAAAAATTCAGATTCAGGCATCTGGAGGTTTGAGCGAAGACGAAATTAACAAAATGGTAAAAGAAGCAGAGGCAAATAAAGAAGCTGATAAAAAAAAGCGAGAGTCTGTAGATGCAAGAAATCAAGCTGATACTCTTTTACACTCTACAGAAAAAAATTTAAAAGAACACGGATCTAAGGTTTCAGAAGCAGATAAGAAAGCAATTGAGACAGCATCTGCAAATCTAAGAAATGCCCTTAAAGGTACTGATATAGAAGATATTAAAAAGAAAACTCAAGATTTAGTTCAGTCTTCAATGAAGTTAGGTGAA
>CACMXM010000035.1 GCA_902617645.1 uncultured Pelagibacteraceae bacterium
CAGCATTAGTGGGAATCATAATGTTAACAGAAGCCGTTTTAGGGCCTATGTGGGCATGGATCTTCATTAATGAGCAACCTCCTTTAATGGTTCTTATTGGAGGAAGTGTTGTAATTATAGCTGTTCTGCTTCAATTTTTACCACTTTTAAAAAAAAATAAGGCTTCATTACAATCTTAAAGGGCTATCATTTTACTAAATTTATGCTATAAGAACTTCACGGGAGAGACCACATTAGTGTGGCGCCGAAGGAGCAACCACCCCGGAAACTCTCAGGCAAAAGGACCGTAAATATTAACTCTGGAAAGAGAAAAATTCTCGCCGAAGGAGCAAATCTCTCAGGCACATAGACAGAGGGGGCAAAGAGTTAATATTTTATGAAAAAAACACCTCTGTACAATCTTCATCAAAAACATGGTGCAAAATTTGTGCAATTTGCTGGTTATGAAATGCCAATTCAATATGAAACTGGCATAGTAAAAGAACATATAACCACTAGAAATAATTCAGGAATATTTGATGTATCTCACATGGGTCAGTTATTTTTAAAAGGCGGCGATGAATTAACAAATGATTTACAGAAAATATTCCCAATTGATTTAGCAAAAATTTCAATAAACCAAAGCAAGTATTCTTTTTTGATGAAAGAAAATGGTGGAATATATGATGATCTTATAATTACAAAATTAAAAGATGGTTACATGATAATATTAAATGCTGCTTGTAAAGATGCAGATTTAAATATTTTAAAAAGTAAAATTGGTGAAAAATATCAAATTAATTTATCAGATAACTTATCTTTAATAGCAATACAGGGACCTAAAGCAAAAGATGTTCTAGATTCACTTGTACCAGGTGTTACTAAACTTAAATTTATGAATGGTAACCAATTTAAGTACAAAGACTTAGACATCTATATAACTAGATCTGGCTATACTGGTGAAGATGGCTTTGAAATTTCGATTGATAATAAAATTGTGGAAAGTTTTGTAGAAAAACTTATCGAAAAAGGTTCTACAATGATTGGCTTAGGAGCTAGAGACACTTTAAGGCTAGAGGCTGGACTTTGTTTATATGGTCATGATTTAGATGAGAATACTAGTCCAATTGAAGCTAATTTAAAATGGGCAATTTCAAAAAGTAAAATTAATGAAAAGTTTCCAGGGTCAGAATTTATTAAGAAACAATATAATGAAGGTGTATCAAAACTTAGAGTTGGAATAAAACCTGAAACAAAAGTGATAGCAAGAGAGTCTACAAAAATTTTTGATGAAAAAGATAATGAAATTGGAAAAGTAACTAGTGGAACTTTTGGACCAAGCGTTAATGGTCCTATAGCAATGGGATACATTCATAACGATTATTCAAAAAAAAATACAAAAATCTTTTTAGAAGTAAGAGGAAAAAGGGTACCAGCAAGTATTTGTGAAATGCCCTTTTATAAAAAAAACTATGTTAGAGAAGGAGGAGACAATGTCAGAAATTAAATTTTCAAAAGAACATGAATGGATTACTGTTGATGGGGAGGTCGCTACTATTGGAATAACTAAACACGCAACAGAACTTTTAGGTGATATTGTTTTTGCTGAATTGCCAGAGAAAGGTTCTAATGTAAATAAGGATGCTACTGCAGGCGTAGTCGAGTCGACTAAAGCTGCTAGTGATGTTTATACACCTATTTCTGGTGAAGTTGTCGATACAAATCAATCAATCGTAGATGATCCATCTAAAATTAATTCTGATCCTGAAGGGGACGGATGGTTTTTTAAACTTAAAATTAAAGATCCAAATGAAATGAATACTTTAATGAATAGAGATGAATACGACAAATTTGCGAAGGAGAGTGCTAGTTAATGTTACATAATTCTGAAAAAGATTTTATCAAAAGACATATTGGACCATCTAAGAAAGATGAAAAAGATATGTTAGGACAGCTCGGTTATCAAAATATAAATGAATTAATTAGTCAAACTGTACCAGAAAAAATATTGTTTAAAGGAGAGCTAAATATTGGTGAACCTAATTCTGAATATGAGGCACTAAGAATATTAAAAGGTTTATCTAGAAAAAATCAAATATATTCAAATTTCATTGGTATGGGTTATTATGGAACATATACCCCAAACGTAATTATAAGAAACATATTGGAAAATCCTGGCTGGTATACTTCTTACACTCCTTATCAACCTGAAGTCGCTCAGGGAAGATTGGAAATGTTACTAAACTTTCAACAAATGATAATTGACTTTACTGGGGTGGATATCGCAAATGCGTCCCTGTTAGATGAGGGGACAGCCGCTGCCGAAGCTATGGGTCTCAGTCACAGACTTAATAAAAAAGATAGTGATCTTGTTTTTATTTCTAAAGATTGCCACCCTCAGACAATAGAGGTAGTAAAAACAAGAGCAGAACCTTTGGGGCTTAAAGTTTTAATTGGAGACGATGAAGAGCTAAACAATATAAAAAATGATATTGTATGTGGTATCCTTCAATATCCTGGAACCTTGGGTGATATAAAAGATCCAAGTGAAAATATTAGTAAAATTAGAAAAAAAAATGGAAAAGCTATACTTGCTTGTGATTTATTATCTTTAGCAAAATTAAAAACGCCAGCAGAACTAGGCGCCGATATTGCCATAGGTAGTTCACAAAGATTTGGTATTCCTTTAGGTTATGGAGGTCCACATGCAGCATTTTTTGCGACTAAAGATGAATTTAAGAGATCCATGCCTGGAAGAATTATTGGTGTTTCTGTAGATAGACATGGAAATAAAGCTTATAGACTCGCATTACAGACTAGAGAACAACATATAAGAAGAGATAAAGCGACGAGTAATATTTGTACTGCTCAAGCACTACTTGCAATTGTTTCTGCAGCATATGCAATTTACCATGGTCCTAAAGGAATTAGGACGATATCAGAAAGAGTTTCTCAACTTGCTAAAAATTTTGCCGATAAACTCAAACAGTCAGGTTATGAACTTTATTCAGAATACTTCTTTGATACTGTAACAGTGTTAACAAAAGATAAAACTGAACAAATATTTCAAAATGCTTTATCTCAAAAAGTAAATATCAGAAAAGTAAATTCTGAAATGTTAGCAGTGTCTTTTGATGAAAAGAAAAATGTTTACAGAGCAAATCAACTTTTAAAAATATTTAATTGTGCTGAAGCTATAAAAGAGAATCCAACAGAAAGTTTACCTAATCTTCCAAAAAATTTACTTAGAACTTCTAATTATTTAGAACACAAAGTATTTAATAGTTATCACTCAGAAACAGAAATGATTAGGTATTTAAAAAGACTTGAGGATAAAGATATAGCTCTTAATAGAACAATGATTGCGTTGGGTTCATGTACAATGAAACTAAATGCCGTTGCAGAAATGATACCTATTAGTTGGAGAGAATTTTCAGAACCACATCCTTTCGCTCCAATAGAGCAAATGGAAGGTTTTAGAACTTTATTTACTGATTTGAAAAATTGGTTGAGATCAGTTACTGGATTTTCTGGAGTTTCTTTGCAACCAAATGCAGGTGCCCAAGGAGAATATGCTGGTCTTATGGTGATTAGAAAATATCATATGGAAAGAGGTGAAAAAAATAGAAATGTATGCTTAATCCCAAGTTCGGCACATGGTACAAACCCTGCAAGTGCTCAAATGGCAGGAATGAAAGTTGTTGTCGTTAATTGTGATAAAGATGGAAATGTCGACTATGAAGATCTTAAAAAAAAAGCAGAACAGAATTCAGAAAATCTTGGTGCTTTAATGGTTACTTATCCCTCAACGCATGGAGTATTTGAGGAAAGAATATCTGATATATGTGAATTAATCCATAAGCATGGAGGCCAAGTTTATATGGACGGTGCAAACCTCAACGCTTTAGTTGGTATTGCTAAACCTGGTAACTTTGGACCTGATGTTTGTCACATAAACTTACATAAAACATTCTGTATTCCACATGGTGGCGGTGGTCCAGGTATGGGACCAATAGCATGTAAAAGACATTTGGAAATATATTTGCCAACACATCCAGTAATAAAAGATTGTGGTCCAGCTACAGGTATCGGGCCCATATCTGCAGCCCCTTGGGGAAGTTCAAGTATTTTATCAATTTCATGGATGTACATAAAAATGATGGGTTCAGAAGGTCTTAAACTTGCATCACAAATAGCAATTTTAAACGCTAACTATATAGCTCACAAATTAAAGGACCACTATCCAATATTATATAAAGGTGCAAATGGAAATGTAGCTCACGAGTGTATAATTGATATCAGATCTATTAAAAATGATACAGGAATAACAGAGGAAGATATAGCGAAGAGATTAATTGATTTTGGTTTTCATGCTCCAACAATGTCTTGGCCAGTGCCAGGAACAATGATGATTGAACCGACTGAAAGTGAAAGTTTAAATGAAATTGATAGATTTTGTGACACTTTAATTAAAATTAAAAAAGAAATTGATAAAATAAAAAATGGAGAATTTGATAAGATTGATAATCCTATTAAAAATGCTCCACATACTGATCTAGAATTAGCATCGAATGAATGGAAACATAAATATTCAAGAGAAGATGCAGCATATCCATCAAAATTTTTAAAATCTAATAAGTTTTGGCCACCAGTTTCTAGAGTAGATAATGTATATGGTGACAAAAATCTTTTTTGCACTTGTCCAAGCATGGATGAATTCAAAGAAGATGCAGCTTAAAGGTTAATGAAAATTGCAGTAATTGGTTCAGGCATTTCTGGCTTAAGTTCTGCATATTTTTTATCAAAAAAACACAAAGTCGATTTATTTGAAAAAAATGATCACTTCGGCGGACATGCACATACTATTGACATTGATTATGACAAAGATGGCAAAAAAAAATTGCCAATTGATATTGGATTTATTGTTTTTAATTATAAAACGTATCCAAATCTCATAAATTTTTTTAGTGAAAATAATATTGAAATAGAAAAAAGCAACATGAGCTTTTCTGTTTCGGTAAAAGGTAAAAATATTGAATATTGTGGAAAGGGACTAAATGGTATTTTTATAAATCGTAAAAATATTTTTAATCTTAAGTTTTTAAAAATGTTTTTTGAAATAATAAAATTTTATAACCAATGTGATAAACTCAATGAATTAAATGACGGATTAACTTTAAACAGTTTTCTTAAAAATAAAAGATTATCTCAATATTTTATTAATTATCATATCTTACCTATGGTTTCAGCTATTTGGTCTATGCCACCTTATGAGGCAGGTCAAATGCCTTTTAAATTTTTTATAAAATTTTTCCAAAATCATGGATTGTTTAAATTTAAAGAAAGACCTCAGTGGTACACTGTCAAAAATAGAAGCAGAACTTACGTAAAAAAA
>CACMXM010000036.1 GCA_902617645.1 uncultured Pelagibacteraceae bacterium
TCTATAGCTTGAACTGAATTAGTGCCCTCGTAAATTGGTGTAATTCTGTTATCTCTATAAAGCTGTTCTATACCCTGATCTTTTGTGTAACCATAGCCTCCATGAATTTGCATAGCATCACTTGTTATTTCCATTCCTAAATCTGAAAATAGAGATTTTACTACTGGTGTCATTAGCGAAACTAAATCTGAAGCTTCCTGTTTTATTTTTTGCTCATTGTGATTTAGACTAACTTCAGTTTGTTGAGATAACCAAAAACATAAGGCTCTTTCACCCTCGATAATTGATTTCATATTAAGTAATGATCTTCTGATATCTGCGTGTTCTATAATTAAGTCTGCACTTCCATTTTGAGACTTGTTGGAATTGCTTTTGCCTTGCTTTCTTTCTTTGGCATAATTTAATGAGTTTTGATAGGCAATCTCTGAAAGTCCTAAGCCTTGAATTCCTACAATTATTCTTTCTAAGTTCATCATGGTGAACATTGAATTAAGTCCTTTATTTTTTGGTCCAATTATATATCCAGTTGCTTCATCAAAATTTAAAACACAAGTTGCAGATCCTTTTATTCCCATTTTGTTTTCTATGGATCCAGTAGAAATACCATTTTTTGGACCAACCGATCCGTTTTCTTTAACAATATATTTTGGAACAAGAAATAAACTTATGCCTTTAGTTCCAGCAGGTGAGTCTGAGGCTCTTGCAAGAACTAGATGTATAATATTTTCGGTTAAATCATGATCACCAGATGTAATAAATATTTTTTGACCTGTGATTTTATAAGTACCATCTTCTTGCTCGTGCGCTTTTGTCTTCAGAATTCCAAGATCAGTTCCACAAACTGGTTCTGTAAGGCACATTGTTCCACTCCATTTTCCCTCAACCATTTTTGGTAAATACATATTTTTTATATCTTCAGATGCATGATGACGAATACAGTTATAAGCACCTAGTGTAAGCTCTGTATAAAGTTTAAATGCTAAGCTTGATGATGAAAGCATTTCATCGAAAAAAGCGCTTACTGTTTTTGGCATTCCTTGACCGCCATATTTGGGATCACATGATAACGACATCCATCCATCTTCAATAAATTTATTGTAAGCTTCTTTATATCCTGGTGGAGTTCTAACAACTCCATTTTCAAGAACTGCTGGATTTTCATCTCCTGCTTTTGCTAATGGTAAAATAATGTTTTGATTAATTTTGGCTGCTTCATCCAGTATGTCTTTTACTAAATCAGGAGTTATTTCTTTATACTTTTCAATTTCATTGTAATTCTTATTATTTCTCAATTTTTCATAGAGAAACATCATGTCTTCAATTGGTGCAGTATAAGTAGTCATAATTTTTATAAATATAAAATAAGTGAAATTATTTACTTTTGCAATTGCGCAATAATTGCATCTCCCATTGCACTGGTTGAAACTTCCTTATTTCCCTCAGAATATATGTCTTTTGTTCTTAATCCCATGTCTAAAACGCTTTGCACTGCAGTATCAAGTTCCATAGCTTCTTTTTCTAAATTCAAAGAATACCTTAGCGCCATAGAAAAACTCAAAATTGTTGCAATTGGATTTGCAAGATTTTTACCAGCTATATCTGGTGCTGAACCATGAACAGGCTCATACATTGATCTCATGTTCCCATTTTTATCTTTAGCACCTAAAGATGCTGATGGTAAAAGACCTAAAGATCCAGTTAACATTGCCGCTTCATCAGAAAGTATATCTCCAAACAAATTGTCTGTTACAATCACATCAAATTGCTTTGGATTTCTCAATAATTGCATAGCACAATTATCTGCCAACATATGTTCTAATTTAACTTCTTTAAATTCATTTTTGTGAGTTTCTGTTACTTCCTCTTTCCATAACTGACCTGCCTCCATAACATTTGATTTTTCACATGAGGTAACTTTATTATTTCTTTTTTTTGCTAAATCAAAAGCAACTCTTGCTACTCTTGCAATTTCGCTTGAAGTATAACTATGAGTGTTAATACCTTTTCTCTCGCCGTTATCAATAGGTTTAATTCCTCTTGGTTCTCCAAAATATATACCACCTGTTAACTCTCTTACTATCATAATATCAAGTCCAGAAACAATTTCGGGTTTAAGGCTCGATGCTTCTACAAGCTGTTTAAAACAAATTGCTGGTCTTAAATTAGCAAATAATTTTAGCTCTTTTCTTAATTTTAATAACGCTCTTTCGGGTTTTTTTGAAAAATCTAAGTTATCCCATTTGGGGCCACCGACTGCACCTAAGATAACTGCCTCACTTTCAAGTGCTTTATAAAATACCTCATCAGTGATTGGTGTTCCATGTTTATCATAGGCAGCGCCACCTACTAAATCTTCATCTGTTTCAAAATCTAAGGATCTTTTACTATTAAACCAATTAATTATTTTTTTTACTTCCGATACAACTTCTGGACCTATTCCATCCCCTGGTAATAGTAAGATTTTTCTTTTCTTTATTTTAATCATTAAAAATCCATGGCCTGTTTGTGGATAATTTTTTTTCAAATTCAGTAATTTTTGGATTTTTTTCTAATGAAAGAGCAATATCGTCTAACCCTTCAATTAAGCACTTTTTTTTGAACTGATCTATTTCAAAATCAATCTCATTATTTCCAAAAGTAATTTTTTGTTCTTCCAGATTTACAATGATTTCCTCTTTTCTTTTTGAGTATTCAGAGAGTTCTTTTATTTTTGCTTCTGGAAGTACAATTGGTAAAATTCCGTTTTTAAAACAATTATTGTAGAAAATATCTGCATAACTTGAGCTAATAACGCATGTTATTCCGAAATCAAGTAAAGCCCAGGGAGCATGTTCTCTTGAAGACCCACAACCAAAGTTTTTTCCAGCTATTAAGATCTTAGAGTCGTTAAATGGACTAGTGTTTAAAATAAAGTCTTCAATTGGTGTACCCTTTTCGTTATATCTCATTTCATAAAATAAATTTTTTCCAAGACCTGTTCTTTTAATGGTTTTTAAAAACTGCTTTGGAATTATCATATCTGTATCAATATTAACTATTGGAAGATGTGCAGGTATACTTTTTATGGTTTTAAATTTTTGCATTTAATTTTGAAATTTTCTAACGTCGTCTAAAGATCCAGATATCGCTGCTGCTGCAGCCATTCCAGGACTAACAAGATGTGTTCTCCCACCTCTGCCTTGACGTCCTTCAAAATTTCTATTTGAAGTAGATGCACATCTTTCTTCAGGTTTTAATTTATCAGCATTCATCGCTAAACACATAGAACATCCGGGTTCTCTCCAATCAAAACCTGAATCCTTGAAGACTTTATCTAAACCTTCTTGTTCAGCCTGTTGTTTCACTAGTCCAGAGCCAGGAACTACCATAGCATATACATGTTGTGCCACTTTTTTGTTCTTAACAATTTTCGCTGCATCTCTTAGGTCCTCAATTCTACCATTTGTACAACTTCCGATAAAAACTTTATCTATTTTAACATCCTTTATAGCTGTGCCAGGTTTTAAACCCATGTATTTTAATGATCTTTCTATTGAATTTTTTCTATCCTCATCTGCTTCGTTTTCTGGATTTGGTATCCTTCCATCTATAGATATGACATCTTGTGGAGATGTTCCCCATGTTACCATTGGCATAATGTCTTTTCCATCTAAAGTAACTTCTTTGTCAAAATTAGCATCGTCATCAGATTTTAATTTACTCCAATAGTTTAATGCTTTATCCCAATTTTCTTTTTTAGGAGACATTGGTCTGCCATTTAAATAATTGAATATTTTTTCATCTGGCTCGATTAATCCTGCTCTTGCACCTCCCTCAATAGTCATATTACAAATTGTCATTCTTTGCTCTACACTAAGTGATGAGATTAAGCTTCCTGCGTACTCAATTACATAACCAGTTCCACCTGCAGTACCAATTTTACCAATGATCTGTAAAATAACATCTTTAGATGTGACGCCGATTGACAACTTTCCATCCACTTTAATACGAAAGTTTTTTGATTTTTTTTGAACTAAAGTTTGTGTAGCTAATACGTGCTCTACTTCAGAAGTTCCTATGCCAAAAGCTAGAGATCCAAAAGCTCCGTGTGTTGCTGTGTGACTATCTCCACAAACAATTATACTTCCTGGCTGTGTAAATCCTTGCTCAGGTCCAATTATATGGACTATCCCTTGTCTTTTGTCATTCATTCCAAAAAGCTTTATTCCAAATTCATCACAGTTTTTTTCTAAAGTTTCTACTTGAAGCTTAGACTCTTCATCAGAAATTCCTTTAGATCTATCAGATGTTGGAACATTGTGGTCTGCAACAGCTAATGTCAGATTTGGTTGTCTTACTTTTCTATTAGAGTTTCTCAATCCTTCAAATGCTTGCGGGCTAGTAACTTCATGAACTAAATGTCTGTCAACATAAAGTAAAGATGTTCCATCATCTTGTGTATACACAAGATGATCATCCCAGATTTTATCGTATAAAGTTTTAGACATTCAGAAAAAAAATTATTTTTTGTCTTTTAGATTTTCTTTTGGACTTTCTGCTTTTGGAGTTTCAGTTTTTTTTTCAACTTTTTTGGCTGTCTCTGTTGAGGAAGTTTCTTTCTCTGTTATTTTTTCTTCTTTAGAAACCACAACATTTTCCTCATTTACAGTTTCTGGTTTTGTTTCAACATCGATACCTATCTTTTTTCTAATTTTCTCGGCTATTCTTGCAGATTTACCAGTCCTGTCTCTTAGATAGTATAATTTTGCTCTTCTTACTTTTCCGGACCTTACAACTTTGATCGAGTCTACTATGGGACTATATAATGCAAAGGTTCTTTCAACTCCTTCACCAAAAGATATTTTTCTCACAGTAAATGAAGAGTTTATATCTCTATTTTTTTTAGCAATGCAAACTCCTTCGAAATACTGAATTCTATCTCTTTTTCCCTCAGTAATTCTAACTCCAACTTTAACTATATCACCGGTGTAGAACTCTGGAA
>CACMXM010000037.1 GCA_902617645.1 uncultured Pelagibacteraceae bacterium
CTTTAATTTTGTTAATCCATACTTTGAAATTGGTTTAGTTTTTTTCGTTTCTTTTATTTTTTTATTTGAAAATCCATAAACATGAGATGTAGATGCAAAAAAAAACCACTTTATTTTTTTTGATTTTAAGCATTCATCTACAAGATATTTGGTTCCTAAAAAATTCACTTTATTTGCATAATCAAAATCATTTTTTACAATTTTTGTGGGAACGACAGCAGCAAAATGGAATAAACAATTTATTTTTTTTCTTCTTATCCATTCTTTTATTTCTCTCTTTTTTGTAATATTCCCTTTAAATTTTATAAATTTTTTGGAGAAGTTGTATTTTATAAATTCTGATCCTAAAACTCCTGTATGGCCGGTTATACCTAAATTATATTTCATCAATTTTTAATAATTTTTTTTCAAGATTATTTAAAGTTTCCTTATTTATAGGATTAACATGAATACCTATAAAAAAACCTCTATCCTCAATTTCTTGAGACTGGGGAAAATTTTCTTTATTTCTATTTAACTTATAAAGTTTAATTGAAGGTTGATTCAAAAAATTTCCGCTAATAATTGGTCTTGTTTCAATAAAATTATCATTAAGATATTTAATAAATCTCTTCTTTTTTTTTAAATATGGTTTATTGATTAGAATAGGTAATCCAAACCAGCTTGGGTCTAAATTTTTAATAGAGTCTATGAAGGTAAATTGGTTTGACCATTTCTTTGATTTCTTTAATTTATTTATTATCTTCATTCTATTTATTGATCGAGTTTTTTTAAATCTATTTAATCTCTTTAGCTGAGAATAACCAATCGCAGCTGATATTTCACTTGGCCTTAAATTAAAGCCGGAGTTTATGAAATTAAATTTTTTGTTTGAATTTTTTTTTAGCCCCCTATCCCATCCATGCGCTCTTAAAGAATGTATAATTTCATAATTTTTTTTATCATTACATACAATCATCCCACCCTCTCCAGATGTTATCTGATGTGAATAATAGAAAGAATAGGTTCCAAAATCACCGATAGTACCTAAATATTTTTTTTTGTATCTTGATCCTAATGACTCACAGGTATCCTCAATTAAATAAATTTTCCTATTTTTCGTAATTTTTTTAAGTTCATCCATATTAGTAGAATTTCCTAAAACATGAACTGCCATTATAGCTTTTGTTTTTTTTGTTATTTTTTTTTTGATTTGTTCGATAGAAATATTCAATGTTTTTTTATCTATATCTATAAACTTTGGTTTTAATCCTGATTGAACTATTGGCCATAATGATGTCGACCAACAAAGAGATGGTATCAAACATTCGTCTCCAAATTTAAGTTTTTTATTTTTCATAGGATTTACTAGTGCAAAAAAAGCTAACAAATTTGCTGAAGAACCAGAGTTAACCATTAAAGCATATTTAGCACCCACATATCTTGCAAATTCTTTTTCAAACTTTTTAGTCAAAACAGACATTGTAATTTGTTTTTTAAAAAGAGTTTTGGCCCCAGCAATTATATCTTCGTTCGAAAATGAGTCAGGAGTAAGAAAATATTTTTTTTTATCACTTTTTGAATATTTATAAATTAATTTTTCAATAAATTTTTTTTCTTTAAAGTTCATATTTTTAATTAAATAATTTTTTTAAACCATCAAAAGAAGCCTCGCATATTCCTTTTTCTGTAATTAGGCCAGTAATATATTTCGCTGGAGTTATATCAAAAGCTAGATTCATCGATTTACTTTTTTTTGGATATATTAAAATTTTTTTTATATTATTATTCTCATCTAACCCTTCTACATATGAAAGTTCCGAAGAAGCTCTTTCCTCAATTGGTATATCTTTGAAATTCTTAGTATTCCAATCAATAGTTGAGCTAGGTAAAGCAACATAAAAAGGGACGTTGTTATCATTTGCGGCTAATGCTTTAAGGTAGGTACCAACTTTATTACAAACGTCTCCATTTGCTAAAGTTCTATCAGTGCCTACTATACAAATATCAACTTTTCCTTTTTGCATTAAAATACCACCTGTATTATCTGCAATGATTGTATTAGGTATATCTTCCTCATTTAATTCAAATGATGTGAGGTTCGCTCCTTGATTTCTAGGTCTTGTTTCATCAACCCAAACATGAACAGGTATCCCGCTTTTATGTGCATGATATATGGGAGATGTAGCTGTACCCCAATTTATAGTTGCAAGCCATCCTGCGTTACAATGAGTTAAAATATTGATTGTATCTTTTTTTTTTTTAAAAATTTCTTCAATTAGTTTTAATCCATTAATCCCAATTCTTTCACAAAAATTTACATCCTCCATGCAAATTTTATTAGCCTCTTTTATTGCTAAATCTAAAATTTTCTCACTATTAATACCTGATAACTTATTCATCATTCTATCTATCGCCCATTTAAGATTTATTGCTGTAGGTCTAGACTCAATTAATTTCTTAGCGGATGTTTTCAAAAAAGTGTTGTCATTATTTTCTAAAATTGAGAGTACTAAACCGTAAGCAGCAGTTGCGCCAATTAATGGTGCACCTCGAACCTCCATGTTTTTAATAGCATTAATAGTATCTTTTACGGTTTTAATATCTTTAATTACAAAATTATGGGGAAGTTTAGTTTGATCAATAATTTTAACACAATTATTTTCAAACCAAATCGTCTTATAATTTTTTCCATCAATTCTCATTTTTTTATTCTCTCTAGACTTTTTTTAGGCCATGTTTTGTCCCTATCGTAAAATTTATCAAAACATATAGATTTGTTGGAAATTTCTATCCAAGGATCCTTGTCTTTCACAAAAATATGAGCTTGAGGTGTAATAGATTTTTCTAAAGTTTGCGTACGTACAGCAAATCTTCCTGGTGATATGTTGTATTTGCAAAAAATATAAACTCCACAAATAATACAAAAATATGCATTTACCCCTTTTCCACTTCCTGTAGTTAGCTCTATAGATGCCACGTCTCCTTTAATCATAAAATCCTTTTCTAAAACCATTGTATGAATGACAAAAGATGATCCTGTAGAAATTTTACAATCTTTGCAATGACATGCCTGGGTAAATAATGGCTCATCTTTAATTGTATATTTTACATTACCACAACCACATTTACCTTTAAGTTCTTTTTTTTTTGTCACTTTAATAAAACTCTCCCTGCAATATTTTTAAGTTTTTTAATAGTTTTTTTTGTTCTTTTTTCTGGAGCTGTTAAAATTGCAACATCAAGGCAATTATTTGCTGGATCGTTTGTATCTATAAAATTTTCAAAATTTTTGATTAAATTCTTTATCATATCTTTTGCTTTTGCTGCATTTTCAAAAAGAACTTTTATAACTTTTTGAACGTCTACATTTTCATGATCTGGGTGCCAACAGTCATAGTCTGTTACCATTGAAACTGATGCATATCTAATTTCAGCTTCTCTAGCCAATTTTGCCTCAGGCATATTAGTCATTCCAATAACATCTGCTTTCCAACTTCTATATAAATTTGACTCCGCCAGTGTTGAAAATTGTGGTCCCTCCATCACAACATATGTACCTCTTCTTTGATAATCAATTCCTGATTTTTTAATTGCATCTTCACAAGCGTTCATAAGACCATTTGATGTTGGATGAGCCATTGAGACATGAGCAACTATTTCATCATCAAAAAATGTTTTACTTCTTGCAAATGTTCGGTCAATGAATTGATCTATTATTACAAATTTTCCTGGTTGTAGATTTTCTTTTAAAGAACCTACTGCCGAAACAGACACAATATCTGTAACACCAAGTTGTTTTAAAGCATCAATATTTGCTCTAAAATTTATTTTAGATGGTGAAATATAATGACCTCGTCCATGTCTTGGTAAAAAATAAACTTCTTTTTTATTAAATCTAGTTTTTAATATTTTATCTGAAGGATTTCCCCAAGCTGTTTTTATCTCTAATAATTCTCGTTCCTTAAATTCTTCAACATCATATAAGCCACTTCCTCCAATAATAGCTAATTTGTTTGTCATATTATTTAAAATGATTTAATTATTTATAACGCATAAATTTATGGATTTAAAAGATTATATTAGATCAATACCTGATTATCCTAAAAAGGGAATTTTATTTAGAGATATAACTACATTAATCAAAGATGAAAAAGCATTTTCAAATTGTATTGATGAAATAGTTAAAAAATCTCAAAGCTTTAATTATGATAAAATTGCAGCAATAGAATCTAGGGGATTTGTGTTTGCATCAGCAGTATCATATTTAGTTAAAAAACCTTTCATAATGCTTAGGAAAAAAAATAAACTTCCAGCTGCAACGTACTCTGTCGATTTTGAACTTGAATATGGATCAGCTACAATTGAGGTGCATAAAGATTCTGTGAAGGAAAACGATAAGGTATTAATCATAGACGATTTAATTGCTACAGGAGGAACAGCTGAAGCGGCGGCAAAACTAATAAAAATTTCACAAGGAACTGTTGCGGGTTTCATTTTTGTAATTAATCTTTTTGATCTTGGAGGAAGCAATAAACTAATTGAATCTGGTCATAAAATTCAAAGTTTAATAGAATTTCCGGGACATTGATAATGATATTTAAAAAATTATATTACAAAATTTTTAAATCAGACAATAAAAATGAGTTTAAAGATCAATTAAAAGTAAATTCTTACAGAGAAAAATATGAAAATATTATTAATCAAATAAGCAAAACAATAATTGAAAAAAAAGAATTAAATTTTCTTCATTCCGGAACATCTGGAGATT
>CACMXM010000038.1 GCA_902617645.1 uncultured Pelagibacteraceae bacterium
TTTGTTCCTATCCATGAAAAATTGGGTAATTTTAAATTAAACTTATAATAAAACATTTCTTGTTTGAACATTATAATTTTTTTTTTAATTTTTGAAAAATCTAAATTTTGAAGATTTGGTATTTCATCTACATCAGAAATTAAAACTAAATCTTCATTATCAGCATCTGTTAATCCATTTACTATAAAGTTTCTTTGGCTATTTTCTCTTTTTCCTGCGTTAAACATATATTTGCTGATTGTTATATCCTTATCTTCATCCTCTTTGATAATATCTAAATTATTTGGTATTTGATCGTAAACTAAATAGAGAATTTTTTTTTTAAATCTTTGATATCTATCTATATCGAATTTCAACTCTCTTTTTTCACCTTTATGATTAAATTTACTTTCAACTATCACAAAGTAATCTACTTGATCATCTAAAAGATTTAGCCTTAAGTCTAAAACTAAATCTTCATCAAAATACATAAAACAGTCAAATATTTTCATAAATATATTTAATTAAATCTAATACTATAATAATAATTATAAATGGAAAAAAAATTAATAATAAATTTTCAGGAATACCTCGATACTGTTGAAAAGCTTGCAATAGCGGTAAATAAAAAATTTAAACCAACTGTTCTTGTTGGCATTATGAGAGGAGCCGCACCTATAATAGATATTTTATCAAGAATATTTAAATTACCAACAGCTTATATTGTTATACAAAGCTATTCAGGAAAAGGATTAGAGGATAAGCAAGGAGATCTTATTTTTGCAAGAGACATAAGCTCAATAGCGCAGCAAAAAGACTTTGAAAGAATTCTGCTCGTCGATGATTTATCAGATACAGGGCTTACTTTAAATAGAAGTATTGATTGGTTAAAAAATTATGAACCAGTAAAAAGTTATATAAAAGATATTAAAACTGCTTGTTTATGGAAAAAAAAATCATCTAAATTCAACCCAGATTTTTGTCCTATCAAATTAGACGGAGATCCTTGGATTGTTCAACCAACTGAACACTATGAGGAAATATCTATTGATAAAATAATTGAGAGAAACAAATAAGGCCAGAATTAAATCTGGCCTTATTTTTAAATAAATTTAAGCTACAGCAAAACTTATTGCACTAAGAACTGCGATAACCCATATAGCAGGAGAAGTCGTTGAAAATTTACCTGTAAATATTTTTATTAAAGCATAAGAAATAAAAGCTAAAGCTATACCATTGCTTATACTATATGTTAAAGGCATCGCTATCATGGCAAGTACAGCAGGAGCTGACTCTGCAATATCATCCCATTCTATATCAGTAATATTTCTTACGAATAAAACAGCTACATATAATAAAGCTGCTCCATCGATTTCTTTTGGTAAACTTGTTGCAAGAGGTGCGAAAAATAAACATGCAAGAAACAAAAGACCAATTACTAAAGACGTCATCCCAGTTCTGCCTCCAGCTTTCACACCAGCTCCTGACTCAACATAACTTGTAACGGTTGTAGTTCCCATTAATGCTCCAGCAACAGTACCGACACTATCAGACATCATTGCTTTATTAATATCTTGAACTCTACCTTTGTTATCAACTTTGCCTGCAACGTTAGCAACTGATGTTAAAGTTCCAGCAGTGTCAAAAAAATCTATAAATAATAATGTGAACACTACTGTTGACATACTTGCAGTCAAAGCTGCTGATAAGTCAAATTCAAAAAGATAAGTCATTGGAGGTATACTTCCCACAACTCCATTAAATTTTGCTAATCCACTTACCCATGCAATAATACTGAAAGCAATTATTCCAATTATTATATTTCCTTTAATATTAAGTTTTTCCATGACAATAATTGCTACAAATGTAAGACATCCTAGAATAACTAAAGGATTTTTTATATCTCCTAAAGTTACAAGCGTAACTGGATGATCTCCAACTACCCCCATAATTTCTAAACCAATAATTGCTAAAAATAATCCTATACCTGCACCTATTCCTAGTTTTAAGCTTTTAGGTATTGAATTAATTAACCATGATCTTACTGGCGTTAAAGATATAATTAAAAACAAAACACCTGCAACTAATACAGCCCCCAGAGCTTCTTGCGGTGTATAACCCATTCCTGCAACAACTCCAAAAGCAACAAAAGCGTTTATGCCCATTCCTGGAGCCAAACCTATTGGCCAAGTCTTTCCATAAAAAGCCATAATGAAACAAGCTAAAGCAGTCGCTAATATCGTGGCTGTGAAAACAGCACCAAAGTCAAAAAAACCTTTTTCTGGCCCAGCGAATTCTCCAGATAAAATAAAAGGGTTTAAAAACATTATGTATGCCATAGTTAGGAAAGTGGTAACTCCAGCAATAACTTCAGTTTTAAAAGTAGTTTTATGTTTTTTATAATTAAAATATTTATCTAACATTGAGTTCCTCCAAATAATTATAATAATAAACTATTCTTCAAAACAAATCTTTTCAATTGAAAGCTTTATTCACAATTTTCAACTTAGAATTTAATTTTTTATTAAAACAAATCTGATAATGTCAAATAATGCGCTCATTAACACCAGTTTTAATTTGTTTATTGTTTTTAACGAAGTTGACTAGTTGTCAGACTGTTAAAGACAAAACAGATGAAATCGTAAAAAAAGAAAATGATAAATTAAGTCAATTTATCGGTCAACCTGTCTCAGAATTAAAAATAGTTATGGGTATGCCTGATAATGAGGAAAAGTCTAATACAGCCTCTAAGATTCTTGTATATAAAACAAAAAAATATGGAATTCCATGCGAGAGAAAATTTGAAATTAGCAGTGAGGATATGGTGATTGGATTTGTATCTAAAGGGTGTTTTTAACTTGTGGGGATAATCCCCACAAGCAAGGTTAATACTTATTTAATTTCAATAAGTTTTTTCTTTTTGTAATCTGGCACAATTCTTTCACAAGCAATTGTCAAAAGACCATCTTTTAGCTCAGCACCATTCACCTTTACATCATCAGCAATTGTAAATGATCTAGCAAATTGTCTTTGTGAAATTCCTTTATGAATAATTTCACCATTTTCATTTTGATTATCCGATTTATTAACTTGTTTTGTTCTTACAGTTAATAAATTATCTTCAAACTCCACTTCGACATCTTTTTTCGAAAAACCTGCTAAGGCTACTTCAATTGAGTATTTATCCTTTCCTGTTTTTCTAATGTTGTAGGGTGGGTAATTAGATTGCATTGTTAAACTACCATTTCCTAACATGTTCTCAAATTGATCAAACATATCGTCAAAGCCAATTGAGAATGGTCTTAGTGAGTTAAATATAGATAGATCCTTACTTGTCATTTTTCCTCCTTTGTTAGCAAGGTTTATTACAAGCCCCAATAAGGCAACTTGTAAACTTTATGTAGGTATTAATTAAAATCTTTCAAGTATGGATTAAATTTTTTCTGCTATTTTTAAAATAAATGCATAGTCGAAAGCTATTTCTTCAATAGCACCATCTCTGCCTGACTTACCTCCGTGGCCTGCATTCATTTCAGTCTTAAGTAATAAAAGATTGTTATCAGTTTTATAATCTCTAAGTTTAGCTGTAAACTTTGCCGGTTCATCAAATAAAACTCTATTATCACTTAAACTTGTTGTAATTAAAATATTTGGGTAATCCATTTTTTTTATATTGTTATATGGCGCATAAGAATAAATATAATCAAAGTGATCTTTGTTATCTTTTGCGTTTCCAAATTCGTCAAATTCTCCAATTGTTAACGGTAAAGAATGGTCTAGGTTGGTTGTTAGACTGTCAACAAATGGAACAGCCATAATCATCCCTAAAAATAAATCTGGAGCCTTGTTAACAACTGCGCCCATCAGCAATCCTCCAGCTGAACCGCCCATTCCTATAATCTTACCCTTTGAAGTATATTTTTTTTCTATCAAAAATTTTGCAGCAGCAATGTAATCATTAAAGGTATTTTTCTTATTAAGAAGTTTTCCTTCTTTCCACCACTTCATTCCTCTTTCCATTCCCCCTCGTATATGAGCGGTTACCCAAATTATATTTCTATTAATTAGACTTAATCTTGTAGAAGAAAATGATGGAGACATTGAAGCACCATAAGAACCATATCCATATAAAAGAAGATTTGCAGATCCATCCAAAGGAGTATCTTTGTGCCTAGTTATTGTTAAAGGTACTTTTCTTCCATCATCAGAATTACATTCAATTCTTTGCACTATATAGTTTTTTGGATCATGTCCTGTTGGAATAACTTGTTCCTTTACTAATTTTTTTTCTTTAGTCTTTATATTATATAAATAGGTCCTCGCTTGGGTTTTTGGAGTAGAATATGAAATATAAATTAGATCAGTATTTCTATCTTTTTGTGTATGTGAAATACTACCATCATAAACTTCTTCATCAGTAAAAATAAGCTCTTCCTCCTTATTTGAATTGATGTCTCTTACAAAGATTTTATCTAAAGCGTTATTAAGTTCAGATCTAATAATCCAATTTTTTAAAAATGTTAGTCCACCAATCATTGTTTCATTTTTAGCTGGGATAAATACTTCCCATTTAGATGCCTCGATATCTCGCGATCTTTCTATTTTGAAATCTTCTGCACTTTTGTTGGT
>CACMXM010000039.1 GCA_902617645.1 uncultured Pelagibacteraceae bacterium
TCGATTTGCAGGTCCAAGTACTTTTGCAAGATTACCAGAATTAAGGGATGTAGAAAGTTGCGATGTTGCAATAGTTGGTATTCCTTTTGATGCTGGAACTAGCTACAGACCTGGTGCAAGATTTGGTCCACAAAGTATACGACAGGCATCAAGACATTTGAGAACAAATTATCATCCAAATTATGATGTCGAACCATTTAAAGTTCAACAAGTTGCGGACGCAGGAGATATCACTTGCAATCCCTTTAATATTGATGAAGCTATAAAACAAATTGAAGCTGGGGCTTTAGATTTATTAAAAAAAACCAAAGGTATAATAAGTTTGGGTGGAGATCATACAATTGCATTTCCTTTATTAAGAGCAATGAATAAATTTAACAAAGGACCTGTTGCTCTAGTGCATTTTGATGCACATTTAGATACTTGGGATACATATTTTGGTGCTCCTTATACACACGGAACACCTTTTAGAAGAGCAAGAGAGGAAAATTTATTTTTAGATGATTCATCAATGCATGTTGGTATTCGGGGACCGCTTTATAGCAGGGAGGATTTGAAAAATGATGAAAGCTTTGGTTTTAAAATAATTCATTGTGATGAATTTCAGTCACAAGGTGTTGATAAAATTGTCGAAAGAATCAGAAATAGAGTTGGCAATAATCCTTTGTACTTATCAATTGATATTGATGTTTTAGACCCGGCTCATGCACCGGGAACAGGTACCCCAGAAATTGCAGGAATGACTTCTAGAGAAATGGTTAATGTTATTAGAGGATTATCTGGAATGAAAATTATATCGGCAGACGTAGTAGAAGTTGCACCGGCGTATGATCATGCAGAAGTTACATCATTAGCCGCAGCAACGATTGTATATGAACTTACAAACTTGTTTGCAAAAGTAAAAAGATAGGTTAATTTTTAAAAATGCTAAATAAGAAAAAATTCTATATTAATGGAAAGTGGACCGATCCTATAAAAGAAAAAGATTGTTACGTTATTGATCCATCAACAGAAGAAAATTGTGCTGTAATATCTATAGGCAGTAAAGCAGATATTGATGCAGCAGTTAAAGCAGCAAAAAATGCTTTTGAAAGCTGGGCATTTACATCAAAAGAAGAAAGATTAAAACTTCTAGAAACACTTTACGCAAATTATAAAAAAAGATGGGCAGATTTTGCAAACGCTATAACTGTTGAAATGGGTGCTCCAAAAGATTTTGCAACCAAACTTCAAGCCGGTACTGGAGCAAGTCATATGAAATCTTTTATAAGATATTTAAAAGAATTTGAATTTGAAAAACCATTGGGTGATCATGCGCCTAATCAAAGATTAATTTATGAACCAAAAGGAGTTTGTGCATTAATAACTCCATGGAATTGGCCTATGAACCAAGTTTGCTTAAAAGTTATGCCAGCATTAGCTACTGGATGTACAATGATTTTAAAGCCATCAGAATTAGCTCCTCTATCGTCAATGATACTCGCAGAAATAATTGATGAAACTAAATTTCCAGCAGGTGTATTTAATTTGGTTAATGGCGATGGTGAAACAACTGGAAATGCACTTACTAGTCATCCAGACGTTAACATGGTTTCTTTCACTGGATCAACTAGAGCAGGCGCTTTAATATCTAAAAATGCAGCAAATGATTTTAAAAGAGTTAGCTTAGAATTGGGTGGCAAGGGTGCAAATATTGTTTTCAAAGATGCGGATCCTGAAGCTGTAGAAAGAGGAGCTACAAGATGTTTTAGAAATTCTGGTCAATCATGTAATGCTCCAACCAGAATGTTAGTCGAAAAATCAATCTATAAAGAAACAGTAGATAGACTAATTAAATTTGCAAATGATTTCAAAGTAGATAACCCTAATAAAGAAGGAGACCATATTGGTCCTGTAATATCTGAAACCCAATATAACAAGATACAAGGATTGATTAAGAAGGGTATAGATGAAGGAGCAAAATTAGTTGCGGGAGGACTTGGTAAACCTGATGGTTTAACAAAAGGCTATTATGTAAAGCCAACAGTTTTCGCGGACGTGAATAATCAAATGGAAATAGCACAAACAGAAATTTTTGGACCTGTTTTATCTGTTATTCCTTTTGAGAGCGAAGAGGAGGCAATTAAGATTGCAAATGATACGACATACGGATTAACAAACTATATCCAAACTCAAGATAAAAATAAAGTACATAGGGTAGCAAGAAAACTTAGATCAGGAATGGTTGATGTAAACGGCGCAGGTATTGCGGTTGATGCACCATTTGGTGGATTTAAACATTCAGGTATTGGAAGAGAAGCTGGAAAAGATGGTCTACTAGAATTCTTGGAAGTAAAATCTATTGGTGGGTGGAGTTAATTAATCACCGATTTTTCTTTTACACCTTCTAAAAAAGCCAAACATTTTTTAATTTCACTTAGTTCAATAAATTCGTCAATTTTATGAGCTTGTTCTATCGATCCAGGTCCACAAACTACAGTGCTTATTCCAATTTCTTGAAATAATCCTGCCTCTGTTCCAAAAGATACGACTTCTCTAAAATTATCTCCTGTAATACTAGATACAAATTCGCAAGCTTTGGAGTCATTTACTCTATGAAATCCAATTATTTCTCCAATTATTTTTTTTTTAATAGATGCATTTGGATATTTTTTTTTCATTTCTAATAAAAGACCATCTGCATATTTATCGATTTCACTATTTAGAAATATACCATCCTCTTTATTCACAGGTCTGGTTTCCCAATTGACATGACATTTGTCAGCTATAACATTGTGAGCAATTCCTCCAAATATTCCACCAATCGATAAAGTTGAATAGGCAGGAGTAAATATAGAGTTTTTTGGTTTCCTATTTATCAAATCATTTCTTAATGACATTAATTTATTAACATATTTCGATGCATATTCAGCCGCATTCACCCCTTCATCTGGTTTGGAACTATGACCAGCCAAACCCTCAAAAAAAGTTGTATACTCATAACATGCTTTGTGAGAGTCTATAATTTTCATTTCTGTTGGTTCGCCTACGATACAAATTCCCTTTGTTATTTTTCTTTTTTTTAGTTCTTTAATTAATAAGGGAGCTCCAATACATGCAGTTTCCTCATCAAACGTTAGAGAAAAGTGTATATCTCTTGAAAGATTTGATTTTGAAAATATTTCTGCAAAAGCCAACGAACAAGCTAAAAATCCCTTCATGTCGCAAGAACCTCTACCATATACTTTTTCATCCTTTATCTCTGCAATAAAAGGGTCTGTGGACCAACCTTTGGATACTGGTACTACATCTGTGTGACCCGAAAGAATTATAGGCTCTTTTCCATTTGGTTTTTTTGCTTTTAATGTAGCAAAAAGATTTACCCTTTTTTTTTCATCATCAAAAACCTTAAAAGATGAAGCACCACATTTTGTAAGTATATCTTCACAATAATTAATTAAAGAAGAATTATTTTCACCTGAAATTGTTTTAAAAGATATTAAATCTTTAAGAATCTTTATTGATTTTTCAAATAATATGTTATCTATTTTCATTACAACTAATTATATATTATTATTATGAAAGAACAAATAACCTATGATGATTTTCTAAAGATAGACATTCGTTTAGGGACAGTAATATCAGTTGAAAAAAATGAAAAAGCAAGAAAACCTTCATTAGTTCTAAAAGTTGATTTTGGAAGTGAGATTGGAATTAAACAGTCTTCAGCACAAATAACACATTTTTATAACAAAGATAATCTAATTGGAAAACAGGTAATAGGAGTATGTAATTTTCCAGAAAAAAATATTGCAGGAGTAATTTCACAAGTATTAATTTTGGGATCTATTGATAAAGAGGGAAAAGTAACATTAGTTCACCCATCTCAAAAAGCTGAAAACGGACTGCCGATAGCATAAAATATGCACCCGGAATTACTGTCATTGTCATTATTTATGCTTGGTACTAGTTGTTCACCAGGTCCGAATAATATAGTTGCGTCATATTCAGGTTTTAATTTTGGGGTGGTTAAAACTTTTCCACACATGCTTGGTGTGATTTTTGGTTTTACTGCAATGGTGTGTGTACTTAATTTTGGTTTAATAAATGTATTCAAAATCTATCCCTTATTACAAGAAATACTTAAAGTCTTCGGATCACTCTTCCTTTTTTATTTAGCTTACAAAATAGCGTTTTCAAAAAATCAAACAGAAAATAAAAAAGAGAATCCTGTAAAGTTTTTTGACACATTTTTTTTTCAATTTTTGAACCCTAAGGGAGTAATTGTAGGAATTATAATAGTATCTACATATGTCGAGAGTGGAAATAATTTTATTAATTATTCATTTTGGGTCATCCTCGTATCATTTACTTGTGCATTAATCAGTATTACTTTTTGGACATTTGTAGGCAAATTTTTCAGAAGATTTGCGACAAATGAGAAATTTATTAAAATCTTTAACTATGCTATGGCTTCTCTTTTATTGGCTTGTATTGGAACATTTTATCTATAATTTAATACATAATTAGGACTTAATAATCTATAAGATATAAATTATGAAACCAGGTAATAAGAATTCTTATAA
>CACMXM010000040.1 GCA_902617645.1 uncultured Pelagibacteraceae bacterium
ATAAATTATCTGAAATGATTATTCAATTTAAAAAAATTATTAATTCCAAAAAAGAATTAATGAAAGTAATAAGTGGAGAATTAAAAAATATTAAAGACAAGTATAGCGAACCTAGAAGGACAAAAATAATTGATGCTGTTTTAAACTATGATATTGAAGAAACCATACAAAAAGAGTCAATTTTAATTACAGTAACATTGCAAGGCTATATAAAAAGAAGTTCACTTAGTAATGTTAAAAAACAAAAAAGAGGTGGCAAAGGTAAGTCAGGTATTAAAACTAGAAATGAAGATTCTGTTGTTCAAACACTCTCTGTAAATACTCATACACCAGTACTTTTTTTTTCAACAGAAGGTTTAGTTTACAGGGTAAAAGCATGGAAAATTCCAGAAGGTTCTGCAATATCAAGGGGTAAGTCACTTTTTAATATTCTCCCTCTTAAAAATCATCAATCAATAAGCTCAATAATGCCTTTTCCTGATAATGAAACCGAAATTAAAAACATGCATATTGTTTTTGCTACAAGTAAAGGAAAAATTAGAAAAAATAGTTTAGAGGATTTTTCTTCAATAAATACATCTGGAAAAATTGCAATGAAACTTGATTCAGATGATAAAATTATTGGTGTTAAAATTTGTAGTGAAAATCAAGATATAATGTTAAGCACCAAACTTGGAAAATGTATTCGTTTTGAGTCAAAAAAATTAAGAACTTTCAAGGGTCGTTCATCCAAAGGCATTAAAGGAATAAATTTAGGAAATAATGATAGCATTGTATCACTATCAATAATCAATAAGGATGATAAAATTAAAAAAAATGGTAAAAACGGTAGTGATAATAAGGCAGAGATAAAAGCTAAAGAAAAATTTATACTTTCAATTACTGAGAATGGATATGGAAAGAGAACAACTCATTACGACTTTAGAGTAACAAATAGAGGAGGAAAGGGTATAATTGGGATAGTAAATTCTCAAAGAAATGGAAATGTCTCATCATCTTTTCCAGTCGTAGAGGGAGATGAAATTTTAATATCAACAAACACTGGAAGGGTAATAAGAGTTGCTGTTAAAGAAATTAGACTAGCAGGCAGAAATACTCAGGGTGTCAGAATAATAAAATTATCTGGGGACGAAAAAGTTGTTTCAGCAAATAAAATTGATGATAACTTGAAATAATGAAAAGAAATGTTTTATACCCTGGTACTTTTGACCCAATTACGTATGGTCATATAGATTTAATTAAAAAGGCACTTAATATCGTCGATACAGTTATAGTCGCTATTTCTGAAAATAGTAATAAAAATTATTTGTTCGACTCGTCAGAAAGATTAGAGATTGTAAAGAAAGCTTTATTCAAGGATTTAAAAATAAGTAACAAAAAAGTTAAAGTAATTACTTTTAATTCATTGACTACATCTTTGTGTAGAAAAATGAATTCTAAAATTATATTAAGGGGCTTAAGAGCTGTTTCAGATTTTGAATATGAGTACCAATTAGCAGGGATGAACAAAAAATTAAACAATAAAATTGAAACCATGTTCCTGATGTCTGATATTGAGAATCAAATAATATCTTCTAATTTTGTAAAAGAAATTATTGAGCTTGGTGGTGATATCAGAAAGTTTACAACACCAAGTACTATCAAAGCTTTAAAAAATAAATATGCGTAAGTATTTTTTATATATATTTTTAATTTTTTTTTTATCAAATAACTTAATAGCAAAGGAGAATATAATGATATTAAAGCTTAAAACTGGCGATGTTGAAATTGAATTGTTTGAAGACATTGCACCAAAACATGTAGAAAGAATAAAAAAATTAGCTAATGAGGGTAAATATGATAACGTAGTTTTTCATAGAGTTATCGAAGGTTTTATGGCTCAAACTGGTGATGTGCAATTTGGTAATTCATCTTCGGCACAATACAATATTGATAGAGCTGGTATGGGTGGTTCTGAACTTCCAGATTTACCTGCTGAATTCAGTGATATACCACATTTAAGAGGAACAATTTCAATGGCTAGATCATCTGATCCAAATAGTGCAAATAGTCAATTTTTTATTTGCTTTGAAGATGCTCCACATTTGGATCGTAATTATACAGTTTTTGGAAAAGTAATTAAGGGAATGGAATTTGTAGATAAAATAAAACTTGGCACGGGTCCAAACGGTTCAGTTTCAGATCCTGATAAGATCATTAGTTTTAAATCGAAGTAAAATGATTAATGTCATTAAAAAAGTTTTCGTTTAAGGTTTTATCGAAAGAACAATACGCTAGAACTGGTATTATTAATACAAGTAGAGGAAAAATTTATACACCAGCATTCATGCCTGTGGGAACACAGGCAACTGTAAAAGCTGTCTTTATAGACGATATAATCAAAACTGGAAGCGAGATAATTTTAGCAAATACTTACCATTTAATGCTTAGACCTGGGGTTGAAAGAATTAAAAAACATAATGGTCTTCACAAATTTATGAACTGCAAACTACCTATACTTACAGATTCTGGTGGTTTTCAAGTAATGTCACTTTCAAAATTAAATAAAATTGATAGGGAAAAAGGTGCTATTTTTAATTCACACATTGACGGTAAAAAATTCATATTAAGCCCTGAGGAAAGTATTAGAATTCAAAAAGGTTTAAATTCCGACATTGTTATGGTTATGGATGAATGTCCTAAGAATACAAAAGATAAAAATAAAATAAAAGCCTCGTTAGATTTATCTATGTATTGGGCTAAAAGATCAAAAGATGCTTTTGGTACAAACAAACTAAAAGCTTTATTTGGTATTGTTCAGGGAGGTTTATTCAACGATCTACGAATAGAATCTTTAGATAAATTATTGGATATAAATTTTGATGGGTATGCACTAGGTGGTCTAGCCGTTGGAGAAACACAAAATGAGATGTTTAATGTTCTTGATGGTATTAAGTCTTTTTTACCACAAAATAAGCCTAGATATTTAATGGGTGTGGGGACCCCATCAGATATTTTGGGTGCTGTGAAAAGAGGTATAGATATGTTTGATTGTGTATTGCCAACAAGATCTGGAAGAACAGGTCTTGCATTTACTTGGAATGGTAGAATTAATATTAAAAATTCTAAATTTAAATACGATAAATCTCCACTTGATAAAAACTGTAATAAATTTAACTTAAATAAATATTCAAAAAATTATTTAAATCATCTTTTTAATACAAACGAAATATTAGCTTCAATGCTTTTGACATTGCACAATATTAATTTCTATCAGGAATTGATGTTAGCCATTAGGCAAAATATAAAAAAAGGAACTTTTGAAAGGTTTCACAGGAAATATTTTAATAAAATATGATACCTTTTAAACATTGATTATATTTAAAAAAAGTCTATATAAGAAACTCTTTGGGCCGTTAGCTCAGTTGGTAGAGCAATTCCCTTTTAAGGAATGGGTCGTTGGTTCGAGTCCAACACGGCTCACCATCAAGATATTTTAACTAATCTTGATAGGTGGATACTTAAGTATTATTTCATTCATCCATTCATTTATTTGTTTAATTCTATTCGAAGATGATGGATGTGTGCTCATGAATTCTGGAGGTTCTTTGCCTTTATTTGCTTCTTTCATTCTTTCCCAAATTTTTGTTGTTTCTCTGATATCAAAACCTGATAAAGATGAAAAAATAAGTCCTAAATAATCTGCCTCGGACTCTTGTTTTCTACTAAATGGATTCATTAAACCTAATTGAGCTAAAAGACCAACAGTGTCCATTCCAGTAGTTCTATTTACTTGGCTTATTTTACCACCAGTTAATATATCAGTTATTTGAAACGTAGTATTTATAAGTACGCCCCTGCTTGCTCTTTCAACAGAATGCTTTGCAACAGCATGCGCCACTTCATGACCCATAACTGCAGCTAAACCATTTTTATTCTTTGTAATATCTAACAAGCCAGAATAAACGGCAATTTTTCCACCTGGCATGCACCATGCATTTTTAATTTTTTTATTATCTATCAATATATATTCCCACCGAAAGTTTGACGTTGGATCTCTAAGATCTTGTTGATAAAAATATTCACTTATTGACTCTTCCATTTTTTTACCTATTTCTTTAATCTCATTAAGAGTATTTCCAGATTTAATAAGTTTTTCTTTTTCTTTTACTTTTTCGTAAATTTGTGCAGCTTGTGCGTTTAATTTAGATTCGGGAATCAGTTTTAATTGTTTTCTCTCAGTAATTGGGGCTGTTGTGCATGAATTTAATAAAAAACCACCACAACCACAACCAATATACTTTATAAAATTACGTCTGTTCATTTAGAGTTAGATTTTAAAATCATTATATTATAATATCAATAACATCATTGAAGAAGAAAATGAAAAAAAAA
>CACMXM010000041.1 GCA_902617645.1 uncultured Pelagibacteraceae bacterium
GAGATATAATAAGTATAATTTAGAATTTTTTGGATTATGTAAAAAATGTAAAAAGTAAAACATGATATTTTTTACATTTAAAATAATAATAGCAGCATTAATAATAGCTTTTTCTAGTTGGTTATCAGGTATTTACCCAAAATTAGCAGGATTTATTATTTCGTTGCCAATCGTTTCTTTAATAGCAATTTTATTTTCATACTACGAATATAAAGATATCGATAGGACAGTGACATTTACTAGGAGTATATTAGTAGCAGTCCCATTGAGTTATTTATTCTTTTTACCCTTTTTCTTTCCAAAATCTTTAGGTATGAACTTTTATTTGCTGTATGGATCAGGAATCCTTCTATTATTAATTGGTTATTTGATACATAAATATATAGTTTCTTTTATTTAGAACTTTTTAAATTATTTAAATGCAAAAAAAAATTAAATTAGTTTTTTTTCATCCATACTCATCACTAGGAGGGGCTGACAATTCACTTGGTAGATTAATTTCTAATTTAAATAAAAGATATTTCTCCATAACTTTTGTGTCTCTCAAAAAGAGTATTTTGCAAAATAAAATTGATAACAAAATTCAGTTTATAAATTTAAATTCAAATAGAGCAATTTTTAATGTAATAGCTTTGAGAAGAATTTTAGAACAGAATATTCAAAGTAGAAAATATGAAAAAGTAATATTAATATCAAATCAAAATTTTGCAAACATAATAAGCTATTTATCATCAATCAAATTACATAAAATAAAAAAAATTTTTATAGAAAGAAATCACTTGGATGAACTAGATTACTATGAAGGAATTTTAAAATTTGTTAAACGAAAAATAATTAAAATATTGATGAAGTATACATATAAAAAAGCTGATAAAGTTGTAGCTATTTGTAAAGAACTAAGTAAAGATTTATCTGCTCATGTTAATAGATCTGTAATCACTATTTATAGTCCTTCAAATGACAAAAAAATTTTTAAATTACAACATAGTAAAATTAATTTTAAATTTTTAAAAAACAAAATATATATAATAAATGTATCGCGATTTAGTGAATACAAAGGTCAAATGGATATACTAAGAGCAATATGTCCTATTTTAAAATATAAAAATAATTTAATACTAATTCTTATTGGTTATGGTGAATATAAAAAAAAATTGTTGAATTTTATCAAAAATAACAACATAAGTGGTAAAGTTAAAATTATTGATAATTGCAATAATCCTTATCCATACATTAAAAAATCTAATTTATTTGTTTTTTCTTCAAACTATGAGGGATTTCCCAATGTTATAAATGAAGCCCTAATGCTTGATACACCTGTAATCTCATCTAATTGTAAAAGCGGTCCAAAAGAAATGCTTTTGAATGGTAGGGGTGGAGATTTCTACCCCAAAAAAGACTATATTACTTTAAGAAAACTAATTGAAAAATTTTTAAAAAATCCTAAGAAATTAAAAAACAAAATGAAAATTGCAAAAAAAGAGCTTTGGAAATTCACTATAAATAGACACGTTAAATTTTACCACAATCTTTTTCTCAATATATAAAATTTAATGAATATTGGAATAATAGGATCTGGATTTTTTGGAATTACTTTGGGTCTTGTTCTTTCAAAAAAACATAAAGTTACAATATATGAAAAAAAAAATGATATTTTGCATGGTGCATCGAGAATAAATCAATTCAGATTTCACCGGGGATATCATTACCCTCGATCTACAAAAACAATCAAAGAAATTCAAAAATCATACAAAGATTTTATTAATTTTTATGGAAAAGACATTTTTTCTAAAACACAAAATTATTATGGAATTGCTAATGAGAATAGTAAAATAAATTTCAAAGATTATATTAATATTCTTCGAAAAAATCGCTTAGCTTTTAAATTGATTAAAAATAGAAAATATATTTCAAATAAAATTTCTGGTTTAATCTTGTCAAATGAAAAAAACCTCAATTATTTTAAGATAAAAAAAAAAATAAAAAAAATGATAAAAAAAATAAAAACCTAAAAATTATTTATAATTCTTCAGTAAATAAAACTTCAGTAAAAAAATTCGACAAAGTATTTATTGTAACTTATCAAAATAATAATAATATTCTTAAAAAACTTGGCTTTAAGACTTCAAAAAAATATAAATTTGAACTGATAGAAAAAATAATAGTAAAACTTGAAAAACCATTAAGGAATAAAAGCTTTGTAGTAGCTGATGGAAAATTTGTTTGTATAGACCCATATCTTGGCACAAAATTTCATCTTCTAAGTGATGTTTTACACTCAAAACTGGAGATTTTTGAGGGATACAGCCCAACATTTAAAGCATATCAAAAAAAATTAATTGATAATAGTGGTATTAGAAGTGTTAATAAAAGTAATTTTTATAATTTCTTATCTCATAGTTCTAAATATTTACCATTCTTAAAAAATGCAAAATTTATTAAGTCTTTATTTATAGTGAGAACCTTAAAGAGAAATGTTGAAAAAACGGATGAAAGAACGAGTGAATTTACAAAAATCAACAATAAATATTATACCATTTTATCCAGTAAGTGGAATACATGCGTAACACTTGCAAAAAAAATTGAGAAACAATTAAATTTATAAGCTAAATCTGATCACTATACCAGTTATTACCTAGGTTGATTTTTTTATTCTCAGATCTTATCTTGATTGGTCCATACTCAAATGGAATTTGAAAATTTTTATCAGACTCCGCCTGATTTACTAAAACTGTTAATACATGGTCAAAAGAGTCCATAAATCTTGAGTCATTTTTGGAATAACTTAATGGTTTATTTTTATCTAAAAACTCTTTCATTACTTCTTGTAGAGTTTTATCTTTATTAATTCTTCCTATAATAAATTTTTTATTTCCCTCTCTGTCTAAAAATCCTGCCTCTCTAAATAAAAAAACATCCCCAAATAAATCTATTGCTACAGATAATTGAGGAAAACCAAAACTTCTCATATCATCTCCACTTACTTGAATTAGTGGATCTCCAATATAACCGTTTGCTAAGTTTTCAAGTGAATAACCAAAATCTATATGCAAATTTTCAAACATTTCATTTTTTCTTTTTATAAAGCCTTGTATTTTTTTCATCAGTATTAATCTCTCCTCATCATTCATAGTTCCTTTAAGTCTATACTTTCTCTCCAAATCATTAGTCTCATCTTTTCCAGTAACGCTTTGATAGTCATCTCTTAAACTTACAAAATCGATACCTCTTCCATTTTTTACCTTGAAATTGACTTCATTTATTAAGTCAAGAATTTTTTCAAAATATGCAATATTTTCAGATAAGATAATAAAATTAAAACCAACTTTCATTTTTGGATTTTTTTCATTTCTTTTAATTAAGAAATTAATTATATTTTTTTTAACCATTTGATAACCTTTCTTAGATCTAGTGATGTAAGTGTAGGTTTCATCATCAACTCCATATAAAGAAATTCTAAGTGAATCTAATAACCAAATACCAGGATTATTTTCGATTAAACCATCCGTCAATGCATAACCATTTGTAATTAATGGTACTCTAATATTATTTTTATAAGCACTTTCAATTATATTGCCTAACTTAGGGTTTGTTAAAGGCTCCAGTCCTCCAGAAATTGAGAATGCTGTATCCTCTGATTTTTGTAGAAATAATTTTTGGTACATTTTTAATGACTCATCTAAAATATCAGTAGGATATTTTGCTTTTTGATTTCTTCCACAAAAACCACAGTAAAACATACAAGATACGCCTGGAAAAATTGCAATTCTTTTTGGGAATTCAAGATTTTTTTCTAAAACGTCATTCGTTCTTTTTGCAAATGGAATAATAGTTTTCCAATATTTTCTTCCTATACCCTTATCTAATATTATGTCCTGTAAAATATTATTGTTTCTTACTAAATTATTAAGTTTGATTAATGTTTCTTTATCAATATTTAATTTATCAGAAATGAATTTTTGTGTAGTCCATGGTTTTTGAGAAAATCTATGAATTATAAAGCAAATATCGTTATAATGTTTTTCAAACAAAACTTTGTTAAAATTAGGTCCCGAGTTTAAAATACTTATTAAAGAATTTTTAATTTTATCGTTTTCTTGATTATTAAAATCTTTCTTGAGCCAATCTTTAATATTATTTAAGTTTTTTTCTAACATTTTCTAAAAGCTTAGTTGCAAATAGTGAAACATTATGGTTTCGATTAAAATTACATTTATTATTTAAAACTTTTTTTAACATTATTGTAAGTGCGTCAAAATGAAACTCGGTTAAATCTACGTCATTTATAAAATGTTCTCGTGTATCGGAGTTTAAATTATAGAAAAAAACAA
>CACMXM010000042.1 GCA_902617645.1 uncultured Pelagibacteraceae bacterium
CTTAGACCACATCCAATGCCAATTTCTAAGTTGCTCAATTGTTTCACTTTTTCCAATACCTCCAGAATGCTCAATCAAAGATTTGGTAATTACAAAAATTTTTTCACCTTTTTGTTTTGTTCTTAAACAAAGATCGTCATTTTCAAGATATAAGAAAAAATTTTCATCAAAAAAAATATTATCGTGATACTTGGATTTATTTATTAACATTGAGAAACCATCTATAGTATCTGCTGATATAATATCGATATCATCAAAATCTTGATTATTTTTCCCAACCTTAAAATTTGGATATTCTTTATCACTATTTAATGGAGTTACTATTGCAAAGTCATCTATTTTTTTTAAATAATTAAATAAAATTTTAACTGTATCTTTTTCAAATTTAACATCTGGATTTAATACATATGCGTATTTTGTCTTACTTTTTTTTATACCTATGTTATTTGATCGGCCCATTCCCAAATTTTCTGAAATAATAACCTCAATATTGTCATAATTATCCTCTAACAATTTTTTTAATTTTAAATTTTGTGAATTTTCAACAATTATTTTTTTTGAATCTTGAGGAAGCGTGTCTAAACAATTTTTAATAACCTGTTCGCTTTGATATGTAACTATTATAAAAGTAATTTCATCAATGGTGATATTCATGAATAATTAAAACTATACTTAAATAAGTATTTATTGTAAAAAAAAATATGAAGAAAGTTGTAGTTACTGGTGGTTTGGGCTTTATAGGTAGTAATTTAATTAAAATTCTTCTCAAAAAAAAATATTTTGTCATTAATATAGACAAGGTATCATATTCTTCAAACTTTTATAATGTAAGAAATTTTACAAAACATATAAATTATAAATTTTTTAGATCAGATATAAATAATAAGAAAAATATTTTTAAAATCCTTAAAAAATATAAACCTAATGCAATATTTAATCTTGCAGCAGAGACACATGTAGACAGATCAATAGACAGCCCTGAAAGTTTTATTAAAAGTAATATTTTAGGTGTTTTTAATTTATTACAGGTTTTTAGAAAGTATCATTACAAGTATAAAAATTCTCTATTAATACATATATCAACTGATGAGGTTTATGGAGATGTCCTGTCTGGTAGATCGAAGGAAGAAGATGCCTATAAACCTAGTTCACCATACGCTGCTTCTAAAGCATCTTCTGACCACTTGGTATATTCATATATAAGAACATTTAAAATTCCAGCAATAATAACTAATTGTTCAAATAATTATGGACCAAGACAACATCCAGAAAAACTAATTCCAAAATTAATTTATAATGTTTTAAATAATAAAAGCCTTCCTATTTATGGAAAAGGAACTAATTCTAGAGAGTGGATATTTGTTGATGATCACTGTGAAGCCTTAATTAAGATTTTAGAAAAAGGAAAAGTAGGAAATTTTTATAATATTGGATCAAATTTTAATATAAATAATTTAAAAATTTGCAAAAAATTAATTAAAATTGGAAAAAACAAAATAAAGATTGGAAAAAACGTAAAAATTAAATTTGTAAAAGATAGACCAGGTCATGACATAAGATATGCTCTTAATAGTAACAAAATAATAAATAACATAAAGTGGAAACCAAAAACAAATATTATAAATGGATTAAAAAAAACTGTTGATTGGTATTTAAAAAATCCTAAATATTTTTCAAGTATTAAAAAAAAAGATATAAATAAAAGATTAGGGAATAAAATTAAGTGATTAAAAAAGGTATTATATTATCTGGTGGAATGGGCACAAGGATGAGTCCGTTGACAAAAGCAGTGAATAAACAATTGCTTCCAATCTATGATAAACCTTTAATTTTTTATCCGCTCTCAATTTTAATGCTGGCAAAAATAAAAGATATATTAATAATTGTTAATAAAGGACAGCTATCTCAATACAAAAAATTAATTCCAAATGGTTCTAACTTTGGAGTAAATATTACTTATAAAGAACAATCATCACCACGAGGTTTACCAGATGCATTTATTTTGGGTGAAAAATTTATTGGTAAAGATAATGTTGCATTAATTCTTGGTGATAATTTTTTCTATGGCCAGAATCTGACAAAACAATTGCTAAATTCCGTAAAACTTAAAAACGGTGCAAAAATAATTTTACATAAAGTAAGCAAACCTGAGCTCTACGGGGTTGCTAAAATTGATAAATATAAAAAAGTAATAAATATCAAAGAAAAGCCAAAAAAATTTCTATCAGATCTTGCAATAACTGGTTTATATTTTTTTGACAACAATGTTATAAAATATGCAAAACAATTAAAGCCCTCAAAAAGAAAAGAATTAGAAATTGTTGATTTAATTAATAAATACAAAAAAAATAAGAAATTAAAAGCTGATTTAATTGGTAGAGGCGGAGCTTGGTTAGACTCAGGATCAATTGAAGACTATTATAAAACTAGTGCTTTCGTGTCAGCAATTGAAAATAGACAGGGCTTTAAAATTGCGTGCTTGGAAGAAATTGCATTAAATAATGGTTGGATAAAAAAATCTAAGTTAAATGATGCAATAAAATTTTATGGTAATTGTGAATATTCAAATTATTTAAAAAAGCTCTAAAAACTTTAACATAAACTTTTGATAGTCCGAAATAAGATCGAATCGATGACCTTGGCTTATTAGTCCTGAAAGTTTATTTTTTGCCATGTTTTTATAGCTCTAAATATTAAGAATAGTAATTTATAACACTATATGTGTCTATAATTTTTCAATTTTAGTGTATCAAGATTTCTGTTAAAGTTTAGTATGAAATTAAATATTGGAGGTTTAACAAAAAAAGATGGATGGAAAAACTTTAATGCTCAAAAAAAACCTGATGTAGATATTGTTGGAAACATTGAGGATCTAAGTCAATTTGAGGATGAAAGCATAGAAGAAGTTTATGCCAGTCATATAATCGAACATATTGATCAAAAAAAAATTAATAGTACGTTAAAAGGTATTTATAGAATTTTAAAAAAAGATGGAAAGTTTTATATTTCTGTTCCAGATATGGATATTCTTTGTCATTTCTTTGTATCTCCAGTGGCGAATAAAAAAATAAAATTTCATACCATGCGAATGATTTTTGGTGGACAGGTTGACAATTACGATTACCACTATTTTGGTTGGAATTATGAATTTATGTATGACTATCTCAGTGCAGCTGGTTTTTCAAAAATTGATAAAGTTAGCTCATTTGGTTTGTTTAATGACACTAGCGATTTCAAACCATATGGTTTTCCCATAAGTTTAAATGTAATAGCTATTAAATAATGGTAGCGGGAAGTGGGATCGAACCACTGACCTCGGGCTTATGAGTCCCGCGCTCTAACCAACTGAGCTACCCCGCCATTAAATAGTTGTTGTTTTATACTACTTATTTTTTTTCATTCAAACAAGAAATTAAGAAATTGTGTTTAATAAGGGTTTCTCTGTGGACCACCAGTGGACCAAAATTGGACCAAAAATTCTGGTCCAGTGGAAGCCCGTGCGTTATTTATTTTTTTATTGTCCAACCATTTTTTTTTAATGCTTTAATCAAATTTTCACGCATCTCATCTCTTGATGTTTTTTGATCACCTATTTTTTCAAAAAATACAGGTTCTAATCCCCTATCCTTCTTTGATTTAAAATAGTTTTTTATTGATTGTATTATTATTTTCATTTGCCTCCTTTAGCGTTGTGTTTAAAGTCCCAGCAAGTAGAGTTATTTTCTAAATCAGGACAATTTATTTATACCAAAAAAAAATTATTTTGAAAGTTTTTGGTAAAAAGTCTACGTTACAATTCAGTATTATCTGAAATTTTTGGTCTGTATATATTTCCTTTATGAGCTACCAAAACTAAATATTCATAAAAAAAAGTATTTTTAGCAAATTTTTTTTCTTTTTGTGGTAACTTATTAATGTTTTGTAATTCTTTTTGAGCATCTTCAGGTGTCATATTAAATTATACACTAAATTACAGAATATTTGCAATGATAATTAAAGATACAATTATTATTATGTAAATAACGGTATCACCTGTAATATCTAAGATTTTTCCTCCAGTTTTTTCTACTGCATCTGCTGCATCATCTTCTTTTAAATATCTAAGATATAAAACCACTGCACCCAGTATTAATATTAAGATTGCGACTGCTTTTAAAATTAAAAATATTGATAAGCCGAATATAATCATAAACCTAGAACCAAGATCGCTAAAATTTTATTATTA
>CACMXM010000043.1 GCA_902617645.1 uncultured Pelagibacteraceae bacterium
TTTCTGGTGATACCAAAGAAGCTTGTACAGGGACTGGAGCTTGTTGGACTTATGTTAAAGTTTGGTTCAGACGTTTTATGTATGGAATGTATCCAAATGATTTACATTGGAGGATTAATTTAGCATTTATTCTTGTTATTGTTTTGGGATTTTTTGGTTTTTTCTTAAGAGATAATTTAAAAAAATATTTAGCGTTATATTATGTAATTATTTATCCAATAATTGCATTTTTAGTTATATATTATCTAATTTCTGGGGGTTCATTCGGTTTAGTTTGGGTAGAGACAGGTGCGTGGGGAGGTTTATCTTTAACATTTATTGTTTCTTTCTTCTGTTTAATTTTCTGCTTTCCTTTAGGTATGGTTTTAGCCTTAGGTAGGCGATCAAGTCTTCCAATGATACGATATATATCAATTGGATATATTGAGTTTTGGAGAGGTGTTCCTCTGATTACTGTATTATTTATGTCATCTGTAATGTTCCCTATGTTTTTACCAGAAGATTTCTTTATGGATAAACTTGTTAGAGTAATTATAGCTATTACACTTTTCGAAGGAGCGTATTGTGCTGAGGTTATAAGAGGAGGTCTGCAAGCGCTGCCAAGAGGTCAGTATGATGCTGCAAAATCTTTAGGAATGGGATATTGGAAGATGCATATATTTGTAATTTTGCCTCAAGCTTTAAAATTAGTAATACCTGGTATTTGCAATACATTTTTAGCACTTGTTAAAGATACACCTTTGATTTTTGTAGTTGGATTAGCAGAATTGGCTGGAATGTTAGCTTTAGCAAAAACAAATCCAAAATGGTTAGGATTTGCAATGGAGGGATATATATTTGCTGCTATAATTTTCTGGATAATTTGCTATGCTATGAGCAAATATAGTTATAATCTAGAGGCTAAATATAAAACTGAGAGATAAAATGTCCGAACCAATAATTAAAATTGAAAATGTAAACAAATGGTTTGGAGATTTTCAAGTTTTAAAAGATATAAATCTTGATGTTTCAGCTAAACAAAAAATTGTTGTTTGCGGTCCTTCTGGATCTGGTAAGTCAACTTTAATCAGGTGTATTAATAGGCTAGAAGAACATCAAAAAGGTACTATAATAGTTGATGGTACTGAGCTTTCTGAAAGTACAAAAAATATAGAACAAGTCAGAGCAGAAGTTGGAATGGTTTTTCAACAATTTAACTTATTTCCGCATTTATCTATTTTAGACAACTGCACGCTTGCACCAATTTGGGTAAAAAAAATGCCTAAAAAAGATGCTCAGGAATTAGCTATGAAACAATTAGAACAAGTTCAAATTGCTGATCAAGCAAATAAATTTCCTGGTCAGTTATCTGGAGGTCAACAACAAAGATCTGCTATCGCACGAGCTTTATGCATGCAACCAAAAATAATGCTTTTTGATGAACCTACCTCTGCATTAGATCCAGAAATGATAAAAGAAGTTTTAGATGCAATGGTAAACCTAGCAAAAGGTGGAATGACAATGATAGTTGTTACACATGAAATGGGTTTTGCAAAAGAAGTAGCCGACGAAGTAATATTTATGGACGAGGGAATGATTGTAGAAAAAGCAGAGACTAAAGAATTTTTTGCAAATCCAAAAAGTGATAGAACTAAGCTATTTTTAAGTCAAATTTTATAATTAGTCTAAAAAAGTTTACTTTATTTTATAAAAGCAAATTAGGATTTTTGCCCCTATGTCAAGCCAATAAATAGGCTAAAAAAAAAATATTTTAGGGCTTGCATAAACCTTCAGGATAGAGTTCAATATTTCTTTTTAAGAGGGGTCTTAATGGAAGAAAATTTTAATAAACACTTAGGCAATAAGCTTAAACTAAGAAGATTGGCTCTTGGTTTAACCCAAACTAAAGTAGCAAAAGCCATCAATGTAACTTTTCAGCAAATTCAAAAGTATGAAAAAGGCACAAATGGCGTAAGTTCAATTAGGTTGCTGCAGCTATCTAACTATCTAAAAGTACCGATTAATTATTTTTTTGAAGATTATTCTGAATATGCCATAAACGCAGAAAAAATTAAAGAAAATCATATGACTGTTAATTATAATTTTCTTTTAAAACTTTATTCTGAATTAACACAAGATCAAAAGATAAAGTTTGGAAAAAATCTTCAGGTTTCACAATTTAATATAAGTAAGACAGGCTGAGACTAGATAACTGATTTAATTTTTTCAAAAGTAATTTAATTTAAATCAAAATTTGAATTTAAATTAATGAAATATATTAGATATTTACTTCTTACAGTCTTCTCATTAATAATACTTTTATTATTAGGTGTAACTTATGATCTTTCATATTATGACCCATCATATGTTAATAGAAGTGCAATTACATTTAGCAAAAAAAATATAAATAGCAAAAAAATCAAAAAAATTTATAGTTCTATAGAAAAAATCCCATATATTTTAGGCAATCAATTTCTTGATAGTCATAAAAGATTTTGGGAAGTAGAAGACGAAAACAAAAGAAATAGTTTACCTTTAACTATTGTGATACCTGCAAAAAAAGAAAATTTTAAAAAAGGAACAGAAATTGATAATATCGAGCGAAATTATTCAAATTGGACGAGAAGCCATGGTGGATATTCTAATTTAAGATTTTCTAATTTAGATTTAATTAATAGTTCGAATGTAAAAAATTTGGAAGTTGCATGGATATATAAATCTAATGACGTAAAAAAAAGTATACAAGCAAACCCAATTGTCAAAGATGGTTATATATATTTTCCGACCCCAGGTAATTTTATAGTTTGTTTAAATGCTGCAACTGGAAAAGAAATATGGAAATATAAAGTTGAAAGAGGATTTCATGCAGCAAAAAGAGGATTATTACTATGGGAAGACAAAAAAAATCAAATCTTAAGACTTATATTTACTAACGATGATCAATTAATCTCATTAAATGCCAAAAACGGCAAACCTATAAAAGATTTTGGAGACAATGGAATTATTAAAATAGGTTCTTCCCCAACTACACCAACTATTATAGATGAACAAATAGTAATAGGTTCAATAATTCCAGCTGTAGAGATTTATGATGTTTATAATGGTGATCTTAAATGGAAATACTATCTTAGAAAGATTGATAAAAGCTTGGTAAATGCAAGAGACTTTAAAGGAGGTTCTCCATGGGGTGGTATATCGTCAGACAACAAAAATGGAATTTTATACTTAACCACTGGAAATGCAGCACCATATTTTGTTGGAATTCAAAGACCTGGTAAAAATTTATATGCAGACAGCGTAATAGCTTTTGATGTAAGAAATAAAAAAATTAATTGGTATTTTCAAGAAACTTGCCATGATTTATGGAATAATGATATAGCTGGTCCACCTATCTTAACAACAATAAATAAATATGGAAAAAGAATAGATGTTGTTTTAGCAGTTTCAAAAACAGGCAATACTATTATATTGGATAAAAATACTGGAGAACCGATATTTGATTTTGTAAAAAAAAAAGCACCAGTTTCAAAATTACCGGGACAAAGAACTTGTGAATATCAACCGTCATTAGAATTGCCTGAACCATTTGCAAGGAATGAGTTCAAATTAGAACATATAACAAATAAATCCAAAGAGGATAGGGAGTATGTTTTAAAGCAAGTAAAAGAGTCTAATTACGGTTTTTATCCAACTCATGAAATAGAAAAATTTACTATCTCTTATAACTTATGGGGTGGTGCACAATGGCCTGGTGCATCAGTAGATTCTGATAAAAATATACTTTACGTAACTGCGCATGATATACCAACTAAGTTTAAAGTTTTTAGTTCATTTGATATAAATAAAAACTTAGAATTAAAAAATAATTTATTAGATATTGGAAAAAACAACAAA
>CACMXM010000044.1 GCA_902617645.1 uncultured Pelagibacteraceae bacterium
ATAACTTTTGATATTGCGGCATCTAAAATATAATAATTATTTAACAAAAATAGCGATAACAAGAATAAAATAGCAGTTAAAATAGTCAATGGTACGGCCATAATTATAAATTTTTTTATACCTTCAATTAAATCTTTAGAGTTAAGTTCATTTGATAATTTAAATGAATGTCTAATTGAGTGTAAAAAACAAAAGTAAATTGTAAATGCTAAAATTGGTTGTAGAAAAAAATTTATTAATAATACTGATATAAAGTCCATCAAAAGAAGAGCCTTAATATTAATATCTTTATTTTGTGAAATGATAATATTTGATATAAAACTTAAACCGATTAAAAAATAAATAAATTCATTGGATATAAAAAAACTTTCAGATACATCAAAATTTAAATCCATAAAAATCTTTAGAGTTTCACTTTTATGGAACAATAATGGAGCAGTAATGACTAAACTTCCTTTTAGAAAATAAATTATATCAATTTTAGAATTTAACTTTATAAATTCCGAGTCCTCTTTGCCAAAATGATAAGATGCAACAATTAAAAAAAGCAATAATAAAAATTTAGGTAGTATTATCCAAGCTAAAATTATGATCAAAGCTAGTAAAATATAAAAAAAATAAAATATATAAATTGTTTCATATTTTAAAATCTTCAATAACTTCATTCCTTTTAAATGATCTAATGCGCCATGAGATATCCCCAAACTAAGTATTAAAAATAAGGATAAAATTAAAAAATCGTTATTACGTAAAAAATCAAATGCAGACAATAGAATACAAATGTTAAAAAAAATTAAAGAATGAAAATAATTAATCCTATTCATATAATTAAAAAATATTTTTAATAAAAAGCATTTTTGGCATCTTTAAAATTACTTTTAAATCCTCAAAAAAATTACTCTTATTTGAGAGAAATTTAATCACAGCTTCAGATGATCCATTAAACATATCAAAAAATATTTTTGGCATTTTATCAGGATGTCTCTTCAATACATTTAAGAATATGTTATCAAGAAACTCATATTTTTTTCCAATATGATAAATTTTTGCTTTTTCAATCATTTCAATATTTTTTGTAATATATTTACTATGCTCTTGAATATTTAAAAAGGTATAGCCAGTACTTGTACGTGTCATACATCCAGCTGAGCCAATGTTAATTTTGTTTTGCTCGATTTTATTAATTGGGTAAAAAAGAGGAATTGCACCCTCTTCTTCGTACTTAATTGTGTAATTTTTAATTTTAAGTGTCTCTTTAATATACTTCTCCAACTGTTCATCATAATCATATAGATTTTTATCATTCATTTTTGACAACCACGTAGTTTCAACTAAAGCCTTATTTTTTGCAAAAGGTAAAGTATAAAAGAAATGTACATTATTTCTTTGATCACAATTAAAGTCCATTAAGTTGAAGATTTCATCATCAAAAATATTTTTTTGTGTTTCAATTTCTATACCTTTGAAATGTTGCCATAGCTTAGCCTCATGAATTTGATTAGGTGCAATACTATTAAATATAAAAGAATTTTTAGTATTTAAGTGATTTATATCTTTTAAAAACTGAATATTTTGATTCTTCTTCAAATTATCTATTACTTTTTTATAAAATAAACCACTATCGATAGTTTGGTACGGATATTGTTTGTTTACCATTTCATGACAACCATATTGAGAGTTAATTGTAAAATTATTCCAACTTTTTATAACACAATCTTCAAAGTTATGACTAAACACTTTCCAAAAGGACCAAGTTTTATCTCTTTTATATTTCTCTCTTATTTCAATGATTGCTAAAGTTTTTTTTTCTAACTTTTTTTTTATATTAAGTTCATATGCCAAAGATAAGCCTGCACATCCACCACCAATAATAATATAATCAAATTCTTTCATCTAGATTTATTTCCTCTTTAATTAAAGCATGTTCCTTTCTCTCAATTTCGTTGTTTTTTTTTGAATAATATAAGTTAAACATATCTAAAATACTTAAAATTGTTTGATTAAACTTTCCTAGGGAAGAAACATAAATTTTTCCTGCAGATTTGTAATTTTCCATATTTTTCTTTTTTAAAATTTCGTTACCTATCTCTCTATAGACTCTTCTTGCTACTAATATCGCAAATCTACTTAAAAATGGTATTTCACTTATGGCACTAAAAGATCTTTTATAAAAAATGTCAGCATATTTTATTGTATCCTCTATTGTCTCAAAATTTGAATTTATATAATTCCTATTTCTATTTTTATCCTCCAATACATCCCTAGCTATATTAGTTAATTGCATTGCTATCCCTAAATCAATTGCAGACATTAATGAATTTTTAGATCTAACATTTAAAATTTTGGCCATCATCAATCCAACTGTACCGGCAACACGATAGGAATATACTATTAATTCTTTTTTTGAACCAAAAGTTACTTTCTCTTTTAAATCAGTTTCTACTCCATCAAATAAATCTTTTATAATACGGCTATCGATATTAAATTTTTGAATAAGTAAATATATTTTTTTTATATTTTCATTCTCAAAGTTTTTATACTCAAAGTCTTTTTTAAATTGATTAAATTTTTTAATTTTTTCATCAAGTAAATGATCTTGATCAACAATATCATCCAATGTTCTACAAAAATCATATAGATCAGAACTATCTTTGTATTTATTTTTTGGTAAAAAAAAGCCCGCCCAACTAAAGGACTTTGCATGAATAGATAAAAGACTTTTAGTCATTGTAAAATTTTATCAAGAACTTTTGCAGATGAAAGGACACCTGGAACACCTGCACCAGGATGTGTTCCAGCTCCTACAAAATAAAGTCCATCATAAATCTCTGATTTATTATGAAATCTAAAGTAAGCTGACTGTGAAAATTTTGGCTGTATTGAAAAACCAGATCCATATTTTGTATTAAGATCTTTTTCGAAATAGTCAGGTGTTAAATAAAAATCTTCAATAATATTTTTTCTCAAATTTGGCATTAAATCGTTTTCCATTTTATCAATTACTAAATCTTTCATTTTTTCACCCTCAATATTCCAATCAATATTAGATTGATTGTTGGGAACTGGTACTAAAACATAAAAACAATCATGACCCTCTGGAGCCATAGATTTATCTGTAGCAGACGGTCTGTGTAAATAATAACTTATATCATTATTTAATTTTTTATTGTCAAATATGTCCTCTAAATGCTCTTTGTATTTGTCGCCAAACTTTATTGTGTGATGTTCTATTGAATCATAAGTTGTTTTAGTACCGAAATAATAAACAAATAATCCCATTGAATATTCCATCCTATTTTTTTTCCACTCAAATAGTAAAGAACTTTTCTTACTACCATTTAATAAATTTTCATATACCGCAGGTGGATCAGCGTTACATATTACGTTATCCGCATTTATATTTTGTTTGTTATCTA
>CACMXM010000045.1 GCA_902617645.1 uncultured Pelagibacteraceae bacterium
AAGATTTAGCAGTTTCACTTGAGGATTTTAAAGACAGTTTGGTTTTAATAAATTTTTGGGCTACTTGGTGTGCTCCATGCAAAGAGGAAATGCCTTCTCTAGATACTCTTCAATCAAATAAAAAAATTAACAATTTAATTATCCTTCCTATTAATGTTGGAAAAGAAAACGTAAATAAAGCCAAGAAGTTTTTTGAGGACTTAAAAATTAAAAATCTTAAACTTTATTACGATGACTCAGTCAAACTTGCCAATAATTTTTCTTTAATAGGACTTCCAACTACTATTTTAATTAATAAAAATGGAGAGGAGTTTGCAAGAATTTTAGGATCTATAGATTTTGAAGATGAAAACTTCATTGAATGGTTATCAACTTATGATTAATTATTATGGTATTTACTTTAAACTCTAAGATTATAGAATCCGAAAAAAGAGATAAAATAAATAATGCAATAATACTTCTCCATGGATATGGGGGTGACGGCTCAGACATTAGCTCAATCGCTTATAGTTGGAAGCGCTTTATAGATAATACAATTTTTCTGTGTCCTGACGGGCACCAAGTTTGTAAATTAAATCCGAACGGTTACCAATGGTTTGATTTAAGCATTGATGATCAAGATTATGTCATTGAAGAGACAAAAAAAGCTGAAAAAATCTTAATTGAATATATAGAACAAATCAAAAAAAAATATGATCTTAATAATTCGCAAATAATTTTAGCAGGATTTAGCCAAGGTTGTATGATGTCAATTAATTTAGGTCTTATTTGTAATCAAAGTTTTAAATCTGTAATAGGTTTTTCCGGAAAAATAATTGATAAGAATGATTTACAAGATAGAATTGTTTCTAAAACTAATATGTTACTGTTTCATGGTGACGCAGATGAAGTTGTTCCACCGTCAAGTCTTCTAGAGGCAAAAGATTTTTTTGAGAGAAATAAAATTAAAGTTGAAGTTAATATGTTAAAAAATTGTGGCCATCATATACCAATTGAAGCACTAAGTTCAGCATTAAGATATATTAAAAAAATAATATAAAAAAATTAATAATTTAATTGATAATATTGATTATTAAAATTTTATAAGTTATTCTAAGTTTATGACTTTTATTGACAAGAATACTTCATTGGATAATTGTCCAGCATTAGTTCTTAATGCAGACTACAGACCATTAAGTTATTATCCTTTATCTCTTTGGAGTTGGCAAGATTCAATTAAATCAGTTTTTTTAGATAGAGTTTCTATTGTAAATTATTATGATAGGGTAGTTCATAGTCCATCATTTAGTATGAGGCTTCCAAGCGTAATTGCGCTTAAAAGTTATATTAAACCAATTTCAAATCCAAACTTTACGCGATTTAATGTGTTTCTTAGAGATAAGTTCAGCTGTCAATACTGTGGTAGTAAAAAAGAACTTACTTTTGATCATTTGCTTCCAAGGTCTAAAGGAGGAAAAACTGACTGGGATAACGTTGTTACTGCTTGTTCCAGTTGTAATGTAAAAAAAGGTGGAAGATTATTAAATAAATCTGGAATGACTCTTAACCAGATCCCTTACCAACCTACAACTGAAGACCTTCATCGAAATGGAAAACATTTTCCCCCAAATTTTCTTCATAAAACTTGGATTGATTATCTTTATTGGGACGTTGAACTAGAGGCTTAACTAAATTTTTTCTGAAACACGAATAGCTATTTTAGATCCAGTTTTTACAATTTTATCAAATAAAGAGTAAATACCATCCTTTGATGCACCTTTTTCATATGCTATATCTTTGTGATGAAGTTCATCCTCTCTAAACTTTATAATTTTTTTTTTAAGCTCTTCCTCATCTGACTCAATTTGGTCAATTTGATTTTGGTAGTGCTCATCTATCACTTCCTCTACTGACGCTGTGCATAACATCGCTGCTTTTTTCCCTAATAAAGTTGACCCAAAACCTAAACCAACACCAAGTAAATCCCATAATGGTAAAAACTTTGTAGGTTTGATACTTCTTTTTCTTATTTCTTGCTCAAAATAATTTGCATGTTCTATTTCATGCTCTTTCATTTCTTCAATTGTTTTTTTTAGCTCATCATCTTTAACAAATGTATTTAAAGCTAATAATTGCCCTTCATAGATTTTAATTGCACCTCTTTCCCCAGCGTGATCAACTCTAATGAATTCTTCAATTTTTTTTTTATTGCTTTTTCTCATATCTAATAAATATTAATAGGGTTATAGTAGTTAAAAACGCAGAAATAAAAGTATTTATTGTAGCAAGTGATATACCAAAAATAGCAAAAGTGACATCTTTACAGCTAATTGTTTTACTTTGTAATTGTTTAAGAATCTCACTTTTGTCTGTGATACTAGCATCAATATTGTTTCCACACACAAATGACTCAGAAATTAAACCACGTTCAATTCCAACGTGGTAAATTGCAAGCAAAGACCCTGCCAGAAATATTAAACTCAAAAGTAAGAAAGACATTTTTTCCAAATTTTTGAAAATCATAACTAAGACTATTAATATAATTGTAGCAATATATGGAAGCCTTTGTAATAAACAAAGATTACATGGTTTGTGACCTAAAATATACTCAACATAAAATGCAAACAAAATCGAAAAAACAGAGAAAATTAATATTAAGTTTAATACAGTTTTGTACTTTAATGGTCTCATTATCATTTAATAAAAGCAAAATAAAAAATAGCTAGAATACATACTATAATAATACCAATTATTGTAGACCACACTGCGCCTTTTTGTTCTATTAATTTAACAAATTTTTCACCAAATTTTGCAGTCAAAATTGAAACTAAATAAAATCTTAAGCCTCTTGAAATTAAGCTGATTATTATAAATGCAATTATATCGAATGCGATCAAACCACTTGTTATTGTAAAAACTTTATAGGGCAAAGGTGTAAAACCAGCCAAGAATAAAGTACCAAGCCATATAACCATACCACTGCCCTGTGATAGATCCATTTTTAATTTTAAAACTTTGCTTTCATAACTATAAATCTCAATCACATACATCGCTAAATCTATGAATAAATAGCCAATTAAATAACCAGCAATGCCGCCCAGAACAGAAAATACTGTAGCGATTAAAAAAATTTTTAAATAGGAATCTTTTTTTGCAAGCACCATTGGTACAATCATCGCATCTGGTGGAATTGGGAAAAAAGAACTTTCAACAAAAGAAACAATAC
>CACMXM010000046.1 GCA_902617645.1 uncultured Pelagibacteraceae bacterium
TTTTCCAAAAAAACTTCTAATTTGATTGATACCCTCTTCTGTTGTGAAGACAGGTAATTTTGGAATATTTATTCTTTGAAAATCTTTTGTCATTATGATTGTTGCGTAAGTTTTTAATAATTCGAATAATGAAAGTGAATATTTTGAGCTATATATAGATCTAATCTGGCCTTTTACTCCTCTTAAAAAAACATCTCGACCCAATCTCTTTCTCTTAAGCATTTGGTCGGATAATAATCTAATTAGCTCTAACTTTTTTAATTGTAGCTTCAATTTTTCAGCTACCTCTAAAGCTTTAAATTCTTCCTCGTCACTTTCAGGCAATAATAGTTTAGATTTTAAATAGGCAAGCCATGTAGCCATCAGCAGGTATTCTGAAGCCAATTCTAAATCTAGATCCTTTGAATTAGAAATAAAATCATGAAATTGATCTGCTAGTTTAGTAATTGAAATATTTTCTAAATTTACTTTTTGTGACTTTGCTAAATCTAACAAAACCTCTAATGATCCACTGAAGTGTGTAAGATTTACATTAAATTGTGCATTGTTTTCATTTAGCATCTAACTTACCAATTTATAAAATTCTATAGTTTTTTTCATTAAAAAACTGTTTAGTTTTGGTGAGTTTTTAGCCACTTCTAACATTTCAGACAATTTAGCGTTGCAATGAAGTACGATATTACAACCGGCATCAAACGACCTAATAGTATTTTGTTTTATTGAATATCTCAATGCTTTCATCGAAATATCATCACTGATTAAAACATTTTTAAAGTTTAATTTATTTCTTATTATATTAATAATTTTTTTTGAATGTGTTGCAGTGTTTTTTTTATCTATTGAGTTAAATATTACATGAGATGTCATTGCGAAAATTGCATCTTTCTTTCTAAATGCTTTGAAATCGTTTTTATCTAAATATTTAAGACTTTTATTAACTTTTGGTAATGAGTGATGACTATCTAATTTAGCTAAGCCATGACCTGGTATATGTTTAATAACACATGAAATGCCATTTTTTTTATAATGTTTAATAACTAAATCACCAATTTTACTAACAATTTTTGGATTTTTCGAAAAAGCTCTACTTTTAATAATTTTATGGGAAAAGCTATATTTTAGATCAAGAACAGGAGTATTATTTATATTTATTCCAATCATTTTTAAAAGATATGAGATTTGATCTACGTAAATTTTTAAATATGTTTCAAAATTTCTGTTATCCTTTTTGTAAATACTTTCATAATAATTTGAATTAAATGGTTTTGAGGTCAAAATATTTTCCAATCTTGAAACAACACCTCCTTCTTGATCGATCATAATTGGGAAGTTTTTATCTTTAAAAATTGATTTAATTTTCTCAGTTAATAGTCTGGTTTGCTCTATTGATTTAATATTTCTTGTAAAAAGTATAATGCCCCAAGGCCTGTATTTCCTTAAAAACGAAATCTCTTTATTTGTTAATTTATAACCCTTTATACCAACTATAAATGCTCTTCTTTTACTAATCATTATCTAACAAATCCCAGAATTTATATTTTTTTTTAGATGTATTGTTATTTTCAACGTATGTAAGAATTTTATCTGTATCATTTTTTAAAGTTGGTAAATTTTTAGCGTAAGTAATTGTCTTATCTTTATGTGACTCAAGACCTCTATAATATTTTTTTTTATAATCATCCGATATGTAATATCTGACAGAAAAAATGAAAAAAAAGGCTATAACAAGTAAATATATTAGATATTTAATTTCCTTAAACATTACATTTTTTCTGGAGTACTAGCCCCAACTAGATTCATTCCACATTTTATTACATTAGAAACTGACTTTAATAGTACTAATTTTTCATCTGAAATTTTTTTATCTTCACTAATAAATCTTTTACTTTTATCATCTTTACCCATGCTCCAGTAAGAATGAAATAGTGATGATAGTTCATAGAGATATGTTGGCACTCTGTGAGGCTCTAATTTTTTTGACGAGATTTCAATACATTTTGGCCATTCAGATATTTTTTTATAAATATCAATATCTTCTGGAGAAAAATTAAAATTATAGTCATCTACTTTTATATCCTTATCAATTTCTTTACCTATATGTCTGAATACCGAGCAAATTCTAGCATAGCAATATTGAACATAATATAAGGGATTATCCTTTGATTTTTCTTTTACTTTATCAAAATCAAAATCTATCTCTGCATCACTACTTCTATTTAACATTATAAATCTTGTAGCATCTTTTCCAACTTCATCGATTAGATCCTCAACTGTTATGTAATCGCCTTTTCTTTTTGACATCTTAAAAGGTTTGCCGTCTTTAATTAATTTAACTAACTGACTAACTTTGCAAACTAATTTATTCTTTTCTCCTGATAAAGCTTCGACAGAGGCTGTTATTCTTTTTATATATCCTGCATGGTCCGCGCCTAAAATATTAATATAAGTATCATACTTTCTATTTAATTTATTTTCATGATATGCAACGTCACCGGCAAAGTAAGTCCAGCTGTTATCTGATTTTTGTAAAGCTCTATCTTTGTCATCTCCAAAATCTGTTGATTTAAATAAAAGTTGTTCTCTTTCCACCCAATTTTTTTTATCTTCACCTTCAGGTGCTTTTATTTTTCCTTTATAAACGAATTTTTTTTTAATTAATTTATCAACTGTTTTTTGAACTTCATTATTGTTAACAATTTCTCTTTCGCTCTGAAATTTGTCATGAACAATACCAATATTTTTCAAATTTGATTTAATAATTTTAATAGACTCGTTAA
>CACMXM010000047.1 GCA_902617645.1 uncultured Pelagibacteraceae bacterium
TTTATCAGTGTAAGTCCATGTTCCAAAACCATTATTACAATCTCCATCGGTACATCCTGATTTTTTTGCAAAACTAATATTGGAAAATATAAAGCTTAAAATTATATAAATTAAAATCTTTCTCATTGCTTTTATAAACTACACTAAAATAAAAAAAAAATCTCCCCTAGTAAAACTAGGGAAGATTTTAATTTGATTTTAAGTTGAAATAAAGTGATTACTTAGTCCAACTTTGCCATACAGACTTATTGTCAGCTAACCATTTTTTTGCAGCATCTTCATGAGACATCTTATCTTCGTCAACTAAAGCAGCCATTGCTCCAATTTGACTTGTGTTAAAAGATAATTTCTTGAACATTGCTGCAGCTGCTGGATGAGTTTTTGGAAAGTTCTCGTTAACAGCTTTTTTTAAATAGCCATCAGGAGCTCCACATTTTCCATCACCACCGTCTACAGGTCTACAACCATCATAGTATGGTGGAAAATCTATAAAAGTAAAACCAGCACCATCTGTAAAGTTTGGTGTCCAGTTGAAAATTATAGTTCCTCTTCCCTCTTTTTTAGCTGCTTTAAGTTCTGCCCAAAGTGCATCTGCACCACCAGCAAACTTAACAGTCCATAGATCACCTAATCCAAGAGCTTCAATTCTTTGAGGTATTAGGTCTCCGTGCCAACTTTGAGGACCTTCAAGCATTCGTCCTTTTCCACCAGAGTCTGGTGTTGCAAAATTTTTGGCACAATCTGGATTCTTTAAAGCGTTCCAATCTGGTAGACCAGGACAATATTTTACAGCCCAATCAGGATAACCCATATCCTCAATTGTTCTTGCTTCATGATCACCCCAATCTAAAACTCCGCCCTTATCTCGAGCAGTGTCAAAAGATTTTCCAAATGCAGATTCCCAAACTTCGTGTGATAAAGTTACGTCTCCAATTCTAATAGATTCGTAAACAGCTTGAGAGTCAGCTGGAACGTATTTAACGTTATTACCCATGCTCTCCATAATTCCACCGATCACATATGCCATAACTACTTGGCTTGACCAGTTGTGTGTTGGTATAACAATGGGTTTTTTACTATCTGCTGAGTTTGCAACTCCAACGAAAGAAACCATTGAAATCACTAAAGCAGATATAAGAGATATTATTTTTCTCATTATTTTCCCCTTTCTTAATATATTAAGTGACCAATTATGTGCCTAAGAAAATGTATAGTCAACAAGAACATATATATATAATATATAAGTGTTTATGATTGCTTATGAGTAGTGAATTATTTCAAATAAGAGAACCCGGATTGAACGTGTTGCCACCTGGAGTTGAAAGATATGTGGTTAATGGTGGCGGTTTAACAGGAATACAACTATTTCCTGATGATGAAATTGAAATAATAAATAATGAGGGAAATCAAATCTGTGAGATAGCTGTATTTAATAAAGATGGTAACTCGGATCTTTCACTGCTTAGCTTAAAAGAAATAAAAGACAGTGTGGAAATAAAAAAAATTTTATTATCAAAAGATGAGACTTCTAGAGTTGCAGCTTATCAATTAAAAAAAAGAAATCTAGACATAAGGAACTCAAAATCAGCAATAGTTTTTGATAAAGATGCATCGTGGGGCGAGAAATTAAAATTTAAATCAAAAGACAAGTGTTACAGTATTTTTGCAGCACCAGGGCCTGCAATGCTAGTTCACAAACAAAACCCACCTACTGATTTAACAATTTTTATTAAAAGAGCAAATATAGTTAATGATAAAGAGCATTCCATAATTCCTGATCCTGTATTTGATCCACTAAATGAAACTAATATTGACAAACAAACTGCAATCTCATTTGAAGTTAAAGAGGGAGACTATATTCAAATTATATGTCCAACGGGTAGACAGTGTTCTGACTTTGTAGCTTTTGATACAGCAAAGCTTGAAAAAGGTGTTGAGAAAGGTCTTGACTGGCAAACAACAAGAACATTTATGGGTAATACTTTTCCTGGTCCTGGTTTGTACTCAAAGTTTTACGATACAGATCATGAGCCTTTAGTCGAGGTAATTAGAGATACTGTTGGTAGACATGATACTTTTAATCTTGCATGCACATCAAAATATTATGAAGATGCAGGGTATTTTGGTCATCCAAATTGCTCAGATAATTTAACAGGTGCAATGCAAAAATATGGCGTACAAAAACAAAAAGGCTGGCACGCGATTAATCTTTTTTTCAACACCTCAGCTGGAGGACAAAATACAGTTTTATCTGACGAATCTTTTGCTCGCCCAGGAGATTACGTAATAATGAAGGCTCTTAAAAATTTAACATGTGGTACATCAGCATGTCCAAGTGATATTGATCCATGTAATTCATGGAATCCAACTGATATTTTTGTTAGAACTTATGATAAGAATAAAGAATTTACAAAATCATTTGCTTTTAGAATGAAAACAGACGCAGAACCAAAATTGACAAAAAATACAGGTTTTTACGAAAGAACATCAAAACTAACAAGAAACTTTGTTGATGCAAGAGGTTATTGGTTGCCAAATGATTACACTAAACATGGTGTGATAAATGAGTATACAGCATGTAGGGAAAAAGCTGTTGTTATTGACTTATCTGCTTTAAGAAAATTTGAAATTCTTGGACCTGATGCTGAAGACTTAATGAATTATACTTTAACAAGAAACGTAAAAAAATTATCGATTGGTCAAGTTGTTTATTCA
>CACMXM010000048.1 GCA_902617645.1 uncultured Pelagibacteraceae bacterium
ATTATGTAACCGAAGAAAAACCAAAGTGCTAATGTTAGAAACATATTTCCCTTTGTTTTTTCCCAGTGTTTTTCTTTGTTTGACATTTTTTTCCCTCCCTATAGGTTAAAAACAGGAATCATACTCATTTACTAGTTGAATGGAACCCCTAAAAATTATCACATCTTCAACAAATAAGGTGATATAACAGTTTTATGAGCCCAAAATACAAGCTGAAGTTGAAAGACCTTAAGTTAGACTACATAAAGGAATATGTTGCCCCAATATTCAATTTTTTAAAGCCAAAAAAAAAGATAACAAATATCAACGATCTAAAAAATTTTGTACAAAGAAAGTCTGCCTGGGTAAGTCAAGAAACTCTTTATGGATATTTGAAGACTCGAATGGGAACTAAATATGTTCTTATGTTTGAGGATGAAATATTTTTAGATTCTATAAACAAAGCTAAATGGAATATTTATTCTGAGTGTTTACAGGATCTTATCTTGTATTGCCTTTCATACTTAAAAAATAAATATAACTTCGATCAGGTAAACCAAGCACAAATTATACTTGAGAATATTTTCACAGAAGAAAAAATAAATGGCATGCCCGATGAAGTTGTAGAAAAATCTAAATCTAACTTTGCAAATAGAATTGATAAAGTGAATTGGTCAGAATATCATAGCAATTCTCCTTTTGAAAATAGTGGTTATGCATTATACAGATGGGCTCCAATCGCAGAGGAATTAAAAAAATTAGATAAAAAAATAGTTTTAAATTCAATACATTTAAAATGGGAAAATATTAAAAAAGAATTTTCTAATTTAATAAATCTCTAAACATTCTTTCTATTATTTACTAATGAAGAAACAACAGAGGGGTCGGCTAGGGTAGTTGTATCTCCAAGCTGCTCATGTTCATTGGCTGCAATTTTTCTTAAAATTCTTCTCATTATTTTTCCAGATCTTGTTTTCGGTAATCCAGGAGCAAACTGAATAAAATCTGGTGTAGCAATTGGCCCTATTTGTTTTCTTACCCATAGCTTAAGATCTCTTTCTAGGTCTCCATCCGGATTCTCTCCTGCGTTAAGAGTTACATAACAGTATAAACCATTACCCTTTATGTCATGCGGGTAACCAACTACTGCAGCCTCAGCAACTTTTGGATGTGCAACAAACGCACTTTCTATTTCTGCGGTACCAAGATTATGACCTGAAACAATAATAACATCATCTACTCGACCAGTAATCCAGTAATAACCATCTTTATCCCTTTTGCATCCATCACCAGTAAAATATTTTCCGTCAAATTGAGAAAAATATGTATCAATGAATCTTTGGTGATCTCCATATACTGTTCGCATTTGACCTGGCCATGATTGAGCAATACACAATCTACCTTTTGCCTCACCTTTAAGAACCTTTCCTTCTTGATCAACGATCACTGGCCTAATCCCATAAAAAGGTTTAGTTGCTGATCCTGGTTTAAGATCTATGGCTCCTGTTTGTGGACTAATTAAAATACCACCAGTCTCAGTTTGCCACCAAGTGTCTACTATAGGGCATTTAGACTCCCCGACAGTTTTATAATACCATTGCCAAGCTTCAGGATTAATAGGTTCACCAACAGTTCCTAATAACTTTAGAGATTTCCTAGATGTTTTCTTAACAGGTCCATCACCCTCTCTCATTAGAGCTCTTATTGCAGTTGGAGCAGTATAAAATATGTTTACTTTATATTTATCAACTATTTGCCACCATCTTGATGTGTCAGGATAAGTTGGTATTCCTTCAAACATTATTGTTGTAGCACCGTTGGCAAGTGGACCATAAATTATATAGCTATGACCAGTTATCCAACCTATGTCGGCAGTACACCAATAGATATCTTTTGGTTTGTAGTTAAAAATATATTGGTGAGTCATTGATGCGTAAACCATGTACCCGCCAGTAGTATGAAGTACGCCTTTTGGTTTTCCGGTTGACCCCGAAGTGTATAAGATAAATAAAGGATCTTCAGCGTTCATTTCCTCTGGTTCACAAACTAGAGATGCTTTTTTAATTATTTCGTTATACCAAACATCTCTACTTTCATCCCAATTAATTCTATTTCCTGTTCTTTTGACAACAATACATTTCTTTACATTTGGACAATGAATCAGGGCTTCATCTGTAATTGATTTTAAGGGTATAGTTTTGCCACCTCTTAAACCCTCGTCAGCAGTAATAACATAATCTGATTTACAATCATTAATTCTACCCGCAATACTATCAGGAGAAAAACCACCAAAAATAATCGAATGTATAGCGCCTATACGTGCGCAGGCCAACATAGTATAAGCTAACTCAGGTATCATAGTTAAATAAATGGTAACCCTATCACCTTTCTTAATACCTAAATCTTTTAAAGCGTTAGCGGTTTTTGAAACTTCTTGATGTAGCTGCTTATAACTAATTTTTTTCTGGATTTTAGGATCATCCCCCACCCATATAATAGCAGTCTTATCTTTATTTTTTTTTAAATGTCGGTCTATACAATTTGCAGAAGCATTTAGAGTTCCATCATAATACCATTTTATATTAACA